>NZ_OZ217341.1:0-182500 GCF_965111725.1 Streptococcus mitis
TTGAAAGAAAAACAATTTTGGAATCGTATCTTAGAATTTGCGCAAGAAAGACTGACTCGATCCATGTATGATTTCTATGCTATTCAAGCTGAACTCATCAAGGTAGAAGAAAATGTTGCCACTATATTTCTACCTCGCTCTGAAATGGAAATGGTCTGGGAAAAACAACTAAAAGATATTATTGTCGTTGCTGGATTTGAAATTTATGATGCTGAAATAACTCCCAACTATATTTTCACCAAGCCTCAAGATACGACTATCTCACAAGTTGAAGAAGCTACAAATTCAACTCTTTATGACTATAGTCCAAAGTTAGCATCTATTCCTTATTCGGATACTGGATTAAAAGAGAAGTATACTTTTGATAATTTTATCCAAGGGGATGGAAATGTTTGGGCTGTATCAGCTGCTTTGGCTGTCTCTGAAGATTTGGCTCTGACCTATAACCCTCTTTTTATCTATGGAGGACCTGGGCTTGGTAAGACTCACCTGTTAAACGCTATTGGAAATGAAATTCTAAAAAATATTCCAAATGCGCGTGTTAAATATATCCCTGCTGAAAGTTTTATCAATGACTTTCTTGACCACCTGAGACTTGGGGAAATGGAAAAGTTTAAAAAGACCTACCGCAGTCTTGATCTTTTGTTAATCGATGATATCCAGTCACTTAGCGGAAAAAAAGTTGCAACTCAAGAAGAATTTTTCAATACCTTTAATGCCCTTCATGACAAGCAAAAACAGATTGTCCTAACCAGTGATCGTAGTCCAAAACATTTAGAAGGGCTCGAAGAAAGGCTTGTCACGCGCTTTAGTTGGGGATTAACCCAAACTATCACACCTCCTGACTTTGAAACACGCATTGCCATTTTACAAAGTAAAACGGAACATTTAGGCTACAATTTCCAAAGTGATACTCTAGAATACCTAGCTGGGCAATTTGATTCAAATGTTCGAGATCTTGAGGGAGCTATCAACGATATCACTTTAATTGCCCGAGTAAAAAACATCAAGGATATCACTATTGATATTGCTGCAGAAGCTATTAGAGCTCGCAAACAAGATGTTAGCCAAATGCTCGTCATCCCAATTGACAAAATCCAAAATGAAGTTGGTAACTTTTATGGTGTCAGCGTCAAAGAAATGAAGGGAAGCAGACGCCTTCAAAATATTGTGTTAGCCCGTCAAGTAGCCATGTATTTATCTAGAGAACTAACAGATAATAGTCTTCCAAAAATTGGGAAGGAATTTGGTGGAAAAGATCATACAACAGTCATTCACGCCCATGCAAAAATTAAATCTTTGATTGACGAAGACGATAATTTACGTTTAGAAATTGAATCAATCAAAAAGAAAATAAAATAACTTGTGGATAACTTTCGCTTTTTTATCTTTTTTATCCACATTTTTTAAACAAACCAAAAAACTTGATATTACTTGTTTAAAGTCTGTTTTCCACAGATTTCACAGACTCTATTATTACTATTATCCTTCTAATACTAAAAATAAATAAAGGAGAATCCATGATTCATTTTTCAATTAATAAAAATTTATTTCTACAAGCCTTAAATACTACTAAGAGAGCTATTAGTTCTAAAAATGCCATTCCTATTTTATCAACAGTAAAAATTGACGTGACCAACGAAGGTGTTACTTTAATTGGTTCAAATGGTCAAATTTCAATTGAAAATTTTATTTCTCAAAAAAATGAAGATGCTGGTTTGTTAATTACTTCTTTAGGTTCGATCCTTCTTGAAGCTTCTTTCTTTATCAATGTTGTATCTAGTCTACCTGATGTGACTCTTGATTTTAAAGAAATTGAACAAAATCAAATTGTTTTAACCAGTGGCAAATCAGAAATTACCCTAAAAGGAAAAGATAGCGAACAGTACCCACGAATCCAAGAAATTTCAGCAAGCACTCCTTTAGTTCTTGAAACTAAATTACTCAAGAAAATTATCAATGAAACAGCTTTTGCTGCAAGTACACAAGAGAGTCGTCCAATTTTGACAGGTGTTCATTTTGTATTGAGTCAACACAAGGAGCTCAAAACAGTGGCAACAGACTCTCATCGTCTAAGCCAGAAAAAATTAACGCTTGAGAAAAATAGTGATGATTTTGATGTTGTCATTCCTAGCCGTTCTCTACGCGAATTTTCAGCGGTATTTACAGATGATATCGAAACTGTAGAGATTTTCTTTGCCAATAACCAAATCCTCTTTAGAAGCGAAAATATTAGCTTCTATACTCGTTTGTTAGAAGGTAACTATCCTGATACAGATCGTTTGATTCCAACAGACTTTAACACTACAATTACTTTTGATGTGGTAAACTTACGTCAGTCAATGGAGCGTGCTCGCCTTTTATCAAGTGCGACTCAAAATGGTACTGTGAAACTTGAAATTAAAGGTGGTATTGTTAGCGCCCATGTTCACTCTCCAGAAGTTGGTAAAGTAAACGAAGAAATTGATACTGATCAGGTTACTGGTGAAGATTTGACCATTAGTTTCAATCCAACTTATTTGATTGATTCCCTCAAGGCTTTAAATAGCGAAAAGGTGACCATTAGCTTTATCTCAGCTGTTCGTCCATTTACTCTTGTGCCAGCAGATACTGACGAAGACTTCATGCAACTTATCACCCCAGTTCGTACAAATTAAGTGAAAGAGGTTGAGCCTGGCTCGCCTCTTTTATGATATAATCGAAAAAGAAAAGGAGAATAGTATGTATCAAGTTGGAAATTTTGTTGAAATGAAAAAACCACATGCTTGCACCATCAAGTCAACAGGAAAAAAAGCTAACCGTTGGGAAATTACACGTGTAGGAGCAGATATCAAAATAAAATGCAGTAATTGTGACCATGTTGTCATGATGGGGCGCTATGATTTTGATCGAAAAATGAATAAAATTATTGACTGAGAACCCTTAGTTAGAGAGTTAGCAAGTTTTTCCTTTTTGTGTTATAATATTAGGGATTGAAATGAAAACGGAGAATGAGAAAATATGGCTTTAACAGCAGGTATCGTTGGTTTGCCAAACGTTGGTAAATCAACACTATTTAATGCAATTACAAAAGCAGGAGCAGAGGCAGCAAACTACCCATTTGCGACTATTGATCCAAACGTTGGAATGGTGGAAGTTCCAGATGAACGACTACAAAAACTAACGGAAATGATCACACCTAAAAAGACAATTCCAACAACATTTGAATTTACAGATATTGCAGGGATTGTAAAAGGAGCTTCAAAAGGAGAAGGGCTAGGGAATAAATTCTTGGCCAATATCCGTGAAGTAGATGCGATTGTTCATGTAGTTCGTGCTTTTGATGATGAAAATGTGATGCGCGAGCAAGGACGTGAAGACGCCTTTGTGGATCCACTTGCCGATATTGACACCATTAACCTAGAATTGATTCTTGCAGACTTAGAATCGGTTAATAAACGCTATGCGCGTGTAGAAAAGATGGCACGCACGCAAAAGGATAAAGAATCAGTGGCAGAATTTAATGTTCTTCAAAAGATTAAACCAGTTCTTGAAGATGGAAAATCAGCTCGAACTATTGAATTTACAGATGAAGAACAAAAAGTTGTCAAAGGTCTCTTCCTTTTGACCACTAAACCAGTTCTTTATGTTGCCAATGTAGATGAGGATGTAGTTTCAGATCCAGATTCTATCGACTATGTCAAACAAATTCGCGAATTTGCAGCGACAGAAAATGCTGAAGTAGTAGTTATTTCTGCGCGTGCTGAGGAAGAAATTTCTGAGTTAGACGATGAAGACAAGCAAGAATTTCTTGAAGCACTTGGATTGACAGAATCAGGTGTTGACAAGTTGACTCGTGCAGCTTACCACTTACTTGGACTTGGAACTTACTTCACAGCTGGTGAAAAAGAAGTTCGCGCTTGGACCTTCAAACGTGGTATGAAGGCTCCTCAAGCAGCTGGTATTATCCACTCAGACTTTGAAAAAGGCTTTATCCGTGCAGTGACCATGTCATATGAGGATCTAGTAAAATACGGATCTGAAAAGGCAGTAAAAGAAGCTGGACGTTTGCGTGAAGAAGGAAAAGAATATATCGTCCAAGACGGCGATATCATGGAATTCCGCTTTAATGTCTAAAAATTTAATGAATAGTATCAATTAGGTTGGAAAAAAATTCCAACCCTTTTGGCTTTTGAAAGGACAAATAAATGACCAAATTACTTGTAGGCTTGGGAAATCCAGGAGATAAATATTTTGAAACAAAACACAATGTTGGTTTTATGTTGATTGACCAACTAGCGAAGAAACAGAATGTCACTTTTACACATGATAAGATATTTCAAGCTGATCTAGCATCCTTTTTCCTAAATGGAGAAAAAATTTATCTGGTCAAACCAACGACCTTTATGAATGAAAGTGGGAAAGCTGTTCATGCTTTATTGACTTACTATGGTTTGGATATTGAAGATTTACTCATCATTTACGATGATCTTGACATGGAAGTTGGAAAGATTCGTTTAAGAGCAAAGGGGTCCGCAGGTGGTCATAATGGTATCAAGTCTATTATTCAACATATTGGAACCCAGGCCTTTAATCGTGTTAAGATTGGAATTGGAAGACCCAAAAACGGCATGTCAGTTGTTAATCATGTTTTGAGTAAGTTTGGCAAGGATGACTATATCGGTATTTTACAGTCCATTGACAAGGTTGACGATGCTGTAAAATATTATTTACAAGAGAAAAACTTTGAGAAAACGATGCAGAGGTATAACGGATAAATGGCGACCTTATTAGATTTATTCTCAGAAAATGATCAGATCCAAAAATGGCATCAAAATTTAACAGATAAAAAAAGACAGTTAATCTTAGGTTTGTCAACTTCTACAAAAGCTTTAGCAATCGCTAGTAGTTTGAAGAAAGAAGATAAGATTGTTTTATTGACATCAACTTATGGAGAAGCAGAAGGGCTTATTAGTGATCTTATTTCTATCTTGGGTGAGGAACTTGTCTATCCATTTTTGGTAGATGACTCCCCTATGGTCGAGTTTTTGATGTCTTCGCAAGAAAAAATCATCTCACGGGTTGAAGCCTTGCGTTTTTTGAGTGATCCATCTAAGAAAGGGATCTTAGTTTGTAATATTGCAGCAAGTCGATTGTTTTTACCCTCTCCGACTGCATTTAAAGATAGTATTGTAAAAATAACAGTTGGTGAAGAATATGACCAACACGCGCTTATCCATCAGTTAAAGGAAATAGGCTATCGAAAAGCTACTCAAGTACAAACTCAGGGCGAATTTAGTCTGCGAGGAGATATTTTAGATATTTTTGAAATATCCCAGTTAGAACCTTGCCGAATTGAGTTTTTTGGTGATGAAATTGATGGTATTAGGTCATTTGAAGTAGAAACACAATTATCGAAAGAAAATCAGACAGAACTCACCATCTTTCCAGCTAGCGACATGCTTTTGAAAGAAAAGAATTATCAACGAGGACAGTCAGCTTTAGAAAAACACATTTCGAAGACCTTATCACCTATTTTGAGATCCTACCTAGAAGAAATTCTTTCAAGTTTTCATCAAAAACAAATGCATGCAGATTCTCGGAAGTTTTTATCTTTGTGCTATGATAAGACATGGACTGTCTTTGATTATATTGAAAAAGGCATACCAATATTCTTTGATGATTACCAGAAATTGATGAATCAGTATGAAGTCTTTGAAAGAGAATTAGCACAATACTTTACAGAAGAATTACAGAATAGTAAAGCATTTTCTGATATGCAGTATTTTGCTGATATTGAACAAATCTATAAAAAACAAAGTCCAGTGACCTTTTTCTCTAATCTTCAAAAAGGTTTAGGAAATCTCAAGTTTGACAAAATTTATCAATTTAATCAATATCCCATGCAGGAATTTTTCAATCAATTTTCTTTTCTAAAAGAAGAAATTGAACGATATAAAAAAATGGACTACACTATTATCTTGCAGTCTAGCAATTCAATGGGAAGTAAAACATTGGAGGATGTGTTAGAGGAATACCAGATTAAATTGGATTCTAGAGATAAGTCAAGTATCTGTAAAGAATCTGTAAACTTAATCGAGGGCAATCTCAGACATGGTTTTCATTTTGTAGATGAAAAAATTCTGGTGATTACTGAGCATGAGATTTTTCAAAAGAAATTAAAACGTCGTTTTCGAAGACAACATGTTTCGAATGCGGAGCGATTAAAAGATTATAATGAACTTGAAAAAGGGGACTACGTTGTTCACCATATTCATGGAATTGGTCAATATCTAGGAATTGAAACAATTGAAATCAAGGGGCTTCATCGAGATTATGTCAGTGTTCAATATCAAAATGGTGATCAAATTTCTATCCCAGTAGAACAGATTCATCTGCTGTCTAAATATGTTTCAAGTGATGGGAAAGCGCCAAAACTTAATAAATTAAATGATGGTCATTTTAAAAAGGCTAAGCAAAAAGTTAAGAATCAGGTAGAGGATATAGCAGACGATTTAATCAAACTTTATTCTGAGCGTAGCCAGTTGAAGGGCTTTGCTTTTTCAGCTGATGATGAGGATCAACAGACCTTTGATGATGCTTTCCCTTATGTTGAAACGGATGATCAACTTCGTAGTATTGAGGAAATCAAGAGGGATATGCAGAATTCTCAACCAATGGATCGACTTTTAGTTGGGGATGTTGGTTTTGGAAAGACTGAAGTTGCTATGCGTGCAGCCTTTAAGGCAGTCAATGATCACAAACAGGTTGTCGTTCTAGTTCCGACGACGGTTTTAGCGCAACAGCACTACACGAATTTTAAGGAACGATTCCAAAATTTTGCAGTTAATATTGATGTGTTGAGCCGATTTAGAAGTAAAAAAGAGCAGACTGAAACACTTGAAAAACTAAAGAATGGTCAAGTAGATATTTTGATTGGAACACATCGTGTTTTATCAAAAGATGTTGTATTTGCTGATTTGGGTTTGATGATTATTGATGAGGAACAACGATTTGGTGTCAAGCATAAGGAAACCTTGAAAGAGTTAAAGAAACAAGTGGATGTCCTAACATTAACAGCTACGCCAATCCCTCGTACCCTTCACATGTCTATGCTGGGAATAAGAGATTTATCTGTCATTGAAACTCCTCCAACAAATCGTTATCCTGTTCAAACCTATGTTTTAGAAAAGAATGATAGTGTCATTCGTGATGCTGTCTTGCGTGAAATGGAGCGTGGAGGTCAAGTTTACTATCTTTACAATAAAGTTGACACGATTGACCAGAAGGTTTCCGAATTACAGGAGTTGATTCCAGAGGCTTCGATTGGTTATGTTCATGGTCGCATGAGTGAAATCCAGTTGGAAAATACTCTATTAGACTTTATTGAGGGACAATACGATATTTTGGTGACGACTACCATTATTGAGACAGGGGTGGACATTCCAAATGCTAATACTTTATTTATTGAAAATGCGGACCATATGGGCTTGTCAACCTTGTATCAGTTAAGAGGAAGAGTCGGTCGTAGTAATCGTATTGCTTATGCCTATCTCATGTATCGTCCAGAAAAATCAATCAGTGAAGTTTCTGAGAAGAGATTAGAAGCCATAAAAGGATTTACAGAATTGGGCTCCGGATTTAAGATTGCTATGCGAGATCTTTCGATTCGTGGAGCAGGAAATCTTTTAGGGAAATCCCAGTCTGGTTTCATTGATTCTGTTGGTTTTGAATTGTATTCGCAGTTACTAGAGGAAGCTATTGCTAAACGACATGGTAATGGGAACACAAGAATCAAAGGGAATTCTGAGTTGATTTTACAAATTGATGCCTATCTTCCTGATACTTATATTTCTGATCAACGACATAAGATTGAAATTTACAAGAAAATTCGTCAAATTGACAACCGTGTCAATTATGAAGAGTTACAAGAAGAGCTGATGGACCGTTTTGGAGAATACCCAGATGTAGTTGCTTATCTTTTAGAGATTGGTTTAGTCAAGTCATATTTGGACAAGATCTTTGTTCAACGTGTGGAAAGAAAAGATAATAAAATTACAGTTCAATTCGAAAAAGTCACCCAACGACTGTTTTTAGCTCAAGATTATTTTAAAGCTTTATCCGCAACGAACTTAAAAGCAGCCATAGCTGAGAATGAAGGAGCAATGGAGCTTGTATTTGATGTTCAAAATAAGAAAGATTATGAAATTTTAGAAGGTCTGATAATTTTTGGAGAAAGTTTATTAGAGATAAAAGAGTCGAAGGAAGAAAATGCCATTTGATATTTTTCTTCTATAAAAAAAATAGATAAAAATGGTACAATAATAAGTTGAGGTAATAAAGATGAGATTAGACAAATATTTAAAAGTATCACGAATTATCAAGCGTCGTACAGTAGCAAAGGAAGTAGCAGATAAAGGCAGAATCAAGGTGAATGGGATCTTGGCCAAAAGTTCAACGGATTTGAAAGTTAATGACCAAGTTGAAATTCGTTTTGGAAACAAGTTGCTACTTGTAAAAGTACTAGAGATGAAAGATAGTACAAAAAAAGAAGATGCAGCAGGCATGTATGAAATTATCAGTGAAACACGGGTAGAAGAAAATGTCTAAAAATATTGTACAATTGAATAATTCTTTTATTCAAAATGAACACCAACGTCGTCGCTACCTGATGAAAGAACGACAAAAACGGAATCGTTTTATGGGGTGGGTATTGATTTTGATTATGCTATTATTTATCTTGCCAACTTTTAATTTAGCGCAGAGTTATCAGCAATTACTCCAAAGACGTCAGCAATTAGCAGACTTGCAAACTCAGTATCAAACTTTGAGTGATGAAAAGGATAAGGAGACAGCATTTGCTACAAAGTTGAAAGACGAGGATTATGTTGCCAAATATACACGAGCGAAGTACTATTATTCTAAGTCGAGGGAAATAGTTTATACGATTCCTGACTTGCTTCAAAGGTGATAAAATGGAAAATTTATTAGACGTAATTGAGCAATTTTTGAGTCTATCGGATGAAAAGCTGGAAGAGTTGGCTGATAAAAATCAATTATTGCGTTTACAAGAAGAAAAGGAAAGGAAGAATGCGTAAATTCTTAATTATTTTGTTGCTACCGAGTTTTTTGACCATTTCAAAAGTCGTTAGCACAGAAAAAGAAGTAGTCTATACTTCGAAAGAAATTTATTACCTTTCACAATCTGACTTTGGTATTTATTTTAGAGAAAAATTAAGTTCTCCCACGGTTTATGGAGAGATCCCTGTCTATGCGAATGAAGATTTAGTAGTGGAATCTGGAAAATTGACTCCCAAAACAAGTTTTCAAATAACTGAGTGGCGCTTAAATAAACAAGGGATTCCGGTATTTAAGCTATCAAATCATCAATTTATAGCTGCGGACAAACGATTTTTATATGATCAGTCAGAGGTGACTCCAACAATCAAAAAAGTATGGTTAGAATCTGATTTTAAACTGTACAATAGTCCTTATGATTTAAAAGAAGTGAAATCATCCTTATCAGCTTATTCACAAGTATCAATTGACAAGATAATGTTTGTAGAAGGAAGAGAATTTCTACATATTGATCAGGCTGGATGGGTAGATAAGGAATCAACTTCTGAAGAAGATAATCGGATGAGTAAAGTTCAAGAAATGTTATCGGAAAAATACCAGAAAGATTCTTTCTCTATTTATGTTAAGCAACTGACTACTGGAAAAGAAGCTGGTATCAATCAAGATGAAAAGATGTATGCAGCTAGTGTTTTGAAACTCCCTTATCTCTATTATGCGCAAGAAAAAATAAATGAGGGTCTTTATCAGTTAGACACGACTGTAAAATATGTATCTGCAGTCAATGATTTTCCAGGTTCTTATAAACCAGAGGGAAGTGGTAGTCTTCCTAAAAAAGAGGATAATAAAGAGTATTCTCTCAAGGACTTAATCACAAAAGTATCTAAAGAATCGGATAATGTAGCTCATAATTTATTGGGATATTACATTTCAAATCAATCTGATGCCACATTCAAGTCTAGGATGTCTGCTATTATGGGAGATGATTGGGATCCAAAAGAAAAATTGATTTCTTCTAAAATGGCTGGGAAAGTCATGGAAGCTATTTATAACCAAAATGGATTTGTATTGGATTCTTTGACTAAAACAGATTTTGATAATCAGAGAATTGCCAAAGGTGTTTCTGTTAAAGTAGCTCATAAAATTGGAGATGCGGATGAATTTAAGCATGATACGGGTGTTGTCTATGCAGATTCTCCATTTATTCTTTCTATTTTCACTAAGAATTCTGATTATGATACAATTTCTCAGATAGCCAAGGATGTTTATGAGGTTCTAAAATGAGGGAACAAGATTTTTTAAATCATTTTCTCAAGAAGGGATATTTCAAAAAGCATACTAAAGTGGTGCTAGCTCTTTCTGGTGGGTTAGATTCTATGTTTCTATTTAAGGTATTATCTACTTATCAAAAAGAGTTAGAAATTGAACTGATTTTAGCACATGTGAATCATAAGCAGAGAGTAGAATCAGATTGGGAAGAAAAGGAATTAAGGAAGTTAGCTGTTGAAGCTAGACTTCCTATTTATGTCAGCAATTTTTCAGGAGAATTTTCAGAAGCGCGTGCACGAAATTTTCGTTATGATTTTTTTCAAGAGGTCATGAAAAAGACAGGTGCGACAGCTTTAGTCACTGCCCACCATGCGGATGATCAGGTGGAAACGATTTTGATGCGTTTGATTCGAGGCACTCGTTTGCGCTATCTATCAGGAATTAAGGAGAAGCAAGTAGTCGGAGAGATAGAAATCATTCGTCCCTTCTTGCATTTTCCGAAAACAGACTTTCCAACAATTTCTCACTTTGAAGATATATCAAATCAGGAAAATCATTATTTTCGCAATCGTATTCGAAATTCTTATTTACCAGAATTAGAAAAAGAAAATCCTCGGTTTAGAGATGCAATCTTAAGTATCGGAAATGAAATTTTAGATTATGACTTAGCTATAGCTGAATTATCTAACAATATTGATGTGGAAAATTTACAGCAGTTATTTTCTTATTCTGAGTCAACACAAAGAGTTTTACTCCAAACTTATCTGAATTGTTTTCCAGATTTGAATCTTACAAAAGCTCAGTTTGATGAAGTTCGACAGATTTTAAAAACTAAAAGCCAGTATCGTCATCCACTTAAAAATGGCTATGAATTGATAAAAGAGTACCAACAGTTTCAGATTTGTAAAATCAGTCCGCAGGCTGATGAAAAGGAAGATGAATTTGTGTTACACTATCAAAATCAGGTATCTTATCAAGGATATTCATTTTCCTTTGGAATTCCATTAGAAGGTGAATTAATTCAGCAGGTACCTGTTTCACGGGAAACATCTATACACATTCGTCATCGAAAACCAGGAGATTTTTTGATTCAAAATGGGCATAGAAAAAAACTCAGACGTCTATTTATTGATTTGAAAATCCCTATGGAAAAGCGAAAATCAGCTCTGATTATTGAGCAATTTGGTGAAATTGTCTCAATTTTGGGAATTGCGACCAGTAATTTGAGTAAAAACACGAAAAATGATATAATGAACACTGTACTTTATATAGAAAAAATAGATAGGTAAAAAAATGTTAGAAAACGATATTAAAAAAATCCTAGTTTCACACGATGAAATTACAGAAGCGGCTAAAAAATTAGGTGCTCAATTAACCAAGGACTATGCAGGAAAAAATCCAATTTTAGTTGGGATTTTAAAAGGATCTATTCCTTTTATGGCTGAATTGGTTAAACATATTGATACACATATTGAAATGGACTTCATGATGGTTTCTAGCTACCATGGTGGAACAGCAAGTAGTGGTGTCATCAATATCAAGCAAGATGTAACTCAAGATATTAAAGGAAGACATGTTCTATTTGTAGAAGATATCATTGATACAGGTCAAACTTTGAAGAATTTGCGAGATATGTTTATTGCAAGAGAAGCAGCTTCTGTTAACATTGCAACCTTGTTGGATAAACCAGAAGGACGTGTTGTAGAAATTGAGGCAGACTATACCTGCTTTACTATCCCA
This sequence comes from Streptococcus mitis, assembly GCF_965111725.1. Lineage (GTDB taxonomy): Bacteria > Bacillota > Bacilli > Lactobacillales > Streptococcaceae > Streptococcus > Streptococcus mitis_DV. The sequence continues at coordinate 12,064 of NZ_OZ217341.1, forward strand.
AATGAGTTTGTAGTAGGTTATGGTTTAGACTACAAAGAAAATTATCGTAATCTTCCTTATGTTGGAGTATTGAAAGAAGAAGTGTATTCAAATTAGAAAGAACAATTTTTAATGAAAAAACAAAATAATGGTTTAATTAAAAATCCTTTTCTATGGTTATTACTTATTTTTCTCCTAGTTACAGGTTATCAGTATTTTAGTACAGGTAGTGTTGCAGGGAAAAGTGAGCAAATTAATTATACAGAATTGGTAAAAGAAATTACCGATGACAATGTAAAAGAATTGACTTACCAACCAAATGGTAGTGTTATCGAGGTTTCGGGTGTCTATAAAAATCCTAAAACAAGTAAAGAAGAAACAGGCATTCAGTTCTTTTCTCCATCTGCTACAACAGTAGAGAAATTTTCAAGTATTATTCTTCCTTCAGATACTACGGTATCAGAATTGCAAAAGCTTGCTTCTGACCATAAGGCGGCAGTAACTATTAAGCATGAAAGTTCAAGTGGTATGTGGATTAATATTCTTGTATCCATTGTGCCATTCGGTATTCTATTCTTCTTCCTATTCTCTATGATGGGAAATATGGGAGGAAATAATAGCCGTAACCCGATGAGTTTTGGACGTAGTAAGGCTAAAGCTGCAAATAAAGAAGATATTAAAGTAAGATTTTCAGATGTTGCTGGAGCTGAGGAAGAAAAACAAGAACTAGTTGAAGTTGTTGAATTTTTAAAAGATCCAAAACGATTTACAAAACTTGGAGCCCGTATTCCAGCAGGTGTTCTTTTGGAGGGACCTCCGGGAACAGGTAAAACTTTGCTTGCTAAAGCAGTCGCCGGAGAAGCAGGTGTTCCATTCTTTAGTATCTCAGGTTCTGACTTTGTAGAAATGTTTGTCGGAGTTGGAGCTAGTCGTGTTCGTTCTCTTTTTGAAGATGCCAAAAAAGCAGCACCAGCTATTATCTTTATCGATGAAATTGATGCTGTTGGACGTCAACGTGGAGTTGGTCTCGGCGGAGGTAATGACGAACGTGAACAAACCTTGAACCAACTTTTGATTGAGATGGATGGTTTTGAGGGAAATGAAGGGATTATTGTCATCGCTGCGACAAACCGTTCAGATGTACTTGACCCTGCCCTTTTGCGTCCAGGACGTTTTGATAGAAAAGTATTGGTTGGCCGTCCTGATGTTAAAGGTCGCGAAGCAATCTTGAAAGTTCATGCTAAGAACAAGCCTTTAGCAGAAGATGTTGATTTGAAATTAGTGGCTCAACAAACTCCAGGTTTTGTTGGTGCTGATTTAGAGAATGTATTGAATGAAGCAGCTCTAGTTGCTGCTCGTCGCAATAAATCGATAATTGATGCCTCAGATATTGATGAAGCAGAAGATAGAGTTATTGCTGGACCTTCTAAGAAAGATAAGACTGTTTCACAAAAAGAACGTGAATTGGTTGCCTACCATGAGGCTGGACATACCATTGTTGGTTTAGTCTTGTCGAATGCCCGTGTTGTTCATAAGGTTACAATTGTACCACGTGGCCGTGCAGGTGGATACATGATTGCACTTCCTAAGGAAGACCAAATGCTTCTATCTAAAGAAGATATGAAAGAACAATTGGCTGGCTTAATGGGTGGACGTGTAGCTGAAGAAATTATCTTTAATGTCCAAACTACAGGAGCTTCAAACGACTTTGAACAAGCGACACAAATGGCGCGTGCAATGGTTACAGAGTACGGTATGAGTGAAAAACTTGGTCCGGTACAATATGAGGGTAATCATGCCATGTTTGGTGCACAAAGCCCTCAAAAATCAATTTCAGAACAAACAGCTTATGAAATTGACGAAGAAGTTCGTTCATTATTAAATGAAGCACGAAATAAAGCCGCTGAAATTATTCAGTCAAATCGTGAAACTCACAAGTTGATTGCAGAAGCATTATTGAAATACGAAACATTGGATAGCACACAAATTAAATCTCTTTACGAAACAGGAAAGATGCCTGAAACAGTAGAAGAGGAATCACATGCACTATCCTATGATGAAGTAAAGTCAAAAATGAATGACGAGAAATAACCCTGAGAGAGGCCCGTCCTCTCTTTTTTGTGCAGTTGAGACGGTGTAGAGAACAGAATGGATGAAATGTGCCAAAAGTGTTTCTGGATCTGTTAGACTGTACACAGAAAGGGGAAGATTATGCTTAAAGAATTGTATGAAGAAGTCCAGGGAATTGTATATAAGTGTAGAAATGAATATTACCTTCATTTATGGGAGTTATCGGACTGGGATCAAGAGGGAATGATTTGCCTACATGAATTGATTAGTAAAGAAGAAGGGTTTGTAGAAGATATCCCTCGTTTAAGGAAATATTTCAAAACAAAATTCCGGAATCGAATTCTAGATTATCTCCGTAAACAAGAAAGTCAAAAACGGAGATATGATAAAGAGCTTTATGAAGAAGTGGGTGAGATAAGTCATCGTATCAGTGAGGGAGGACTCTGGCTAGATGACTATTATCTCTTTCATGAAACACTAAGAGATTATAGAAACAAACAAAGTAAAGAGAAACAAGAAGAGTTAGAACGCGTCTTAAGAGATGAACGCTTCCGAGGGCGTCAAAGAGTGCTAAAGGACTTACGTATTGTGTTTAAAGAGTTTGACATCCGTACTCATTAGGAGTTCATGCAAAAAAATAAAAAAATTTAAAAAAGGTGTTGACAAAGTTAGAAAAGACTGTATAATAGTAAGAGTTGAAAATAACAACTCTGGTCCGTTGGTCAAGGGGTTAAGACACCGCCTTTTCACGGCGGTAACACGGGTTCGAATCCCGTACGGACTATGGTATGTTGCAGATGGAACACTTGATGAAAAAAGTTTTAAAAAAGTTTCAAAAAAGTGTTGACAAGCGAAAGTGGCTGTGATATACTAATATAGTTGTCGCTTGAGAGAAGCGAGTGACAAAGACCTTTGAAAACTGAACAAGACGAACCAATGTGCAGGGCACTACAACAACTGTTGTAGTACTGAACAATGAAAAAAACAATAAATCTGTCAGTGACAGAAATGAGTGAGAACTCAAACTTTTAATGAGAGTTTGATCCTGGCTCAGGACGAACGCTGGCGGCGTGCCTAATACATGCAAGTAGAACGCTGAAGGAGGAGCTTGCTTCTCTGGATGAGTTGCGAACGGGTGAGTAACGCGTAGGTAACCTGCCTGGTAGCGGGGGATAACTATTGGAAACGATAGCTAATACCGCATAATAGTAGATGTTGCATGACATTTACTTAAAAGGTGCAATTGCATCACTACCAGATGGACCTGCGTTGTATTAGCTAGTTGGTGGGGTAACGGCTCACCAAGGCGACGATACATAGCCGACCTGAGAGGGTGATCGGCCACACTGGGACTGAGACACGGCCCAGACTCCTACGGGAGGCAGCAGTAGGGAATCTTCGGCAATGGACGGAAGTCTGACCGAGCAACGCCGCGTGAGTGAAGAAGGTTTTCGGATCGTAAAGCTCTGTTGTAAGAGAAGAACGAGTGTGAGAGTGGAAAGTTCACACTGTGACGGTATCTTACCAGAAAGGGACGGCTAACTACGTGCCAGCAGCCGCGGTAATACGTAGGTCCCGAGCGTTGTCCGGATTTATTGGGCGTAAAGCGAGCGCAGGCGGTTAGATAAGTCTGAAGTTAAAGGCTGTGGCTTAACCATAGTACGCTTTGGAAACTGTTTAACTTGAGTGCAAGAGGGGAGAGTGGAATTCCATGTGTAGCGGTGAAATGCGTAGATATATGGAGGAACACCGGTGGCGAAAGCGGCTCTCTGGCTTGTAACTGACGCTGAGGCTCGAAAGCGTGGGGAGCAAACAGGATTAGATACCCTGGTAGTCCACGCCGTAAACGATGAGTGCTAGGTGTTAGACCCTTTCCGGGGTTTAGTGCCGTAGCTAACGCATTAAGCACTCCGCCTGGGGAGTACGACCGCAAGGTTGAAACTCAAAGGAATTGACGGGGGCCCGCACAAGCGGTGGAGCATGTGGTTTAATTCGAAGCAACGCGAAGAACCTTACCAGGTCTTGACATCCCTCTGACCACTCTAGAGATAGAGTTTTCCTTCGGGACAGAGGTGACAGGTGGTGCATGGTTGTCGTCAGCTCGTGTCGTGAGATGTTGGGTTAAGTCCCGCAACGAGCGCAACCCCTATTGTTAGTTGCCATCATTCAGTTGGGCACTCTAGCGAGACTGCCGGTAATAAACCGGAGGAAGGTGGGGATGACGTCAAATCATCATGCCCCTTATGACCTGGGCTACACACGTGCTACAATGGCTGGTACAACGAGTCGCAAGCCGGTGACGGCAAGCTAATCTCTTAAAGCCAGTCTCAGTTCGGATTGTAGGCTGCAACTCGCCTACATGAAGTCGGAATCGCTAGTAATCGCGGATCAGCACGCCGCGGTGAATACGTTCCCGGGCCTTGTACACACCGCCCGTCACACCACGAGAGTTTGTAACACCCGAAGTCGGTGAGGTAACCGTAAGGAGCCAGCCGCCTAAGGTGGGATAGATGATTGGGGTGAAGTCGTAACAAGGTAGCCGTATCGGAAGGTGCGGCTGGATCACCTCCTTTCTAAGGATAAGGAACTGCGCATTGGTCTTGTTTAGTCTTGAGAGGTCTTGTGGGGCCTTAGCTCAGCTGGGAGAGCGCCTGCTTTGCACGCAGGAGGTCAGCGGTTCGATCCCGCTAGGCTCCATTGGTGAGAGATCACCAAGTAATGCACATTGAAAATTGAATATCTATATCAAATAGTAACAAGAAAATAAACCGAAAACGCTGTAGTATTAATAAGAGTTTATGACTGAAAGGTCAGAAAAATAAGGTTAAGTTAATAAGGGCGCACGGTGGATGCCTTGGCACTAGGAGCCGAAGAAGGACGTGACAAACGACGATATGCCTTGGGTAGCTGTAAGTAAGCGATGATCCAGGGATTTCCGAATGGGGGAACCCAACAGGTACTACCTGTTACCCACATCTGTTAAGGATGTGAGGAGGAAGACGCAGTGAACTGAAACATCTAAGTAGCTGCAGGAAGAGAAAGCAAAAGCGATTGCCTTAGTAGCGGCGAGCGAAACGGCAGGAGGGCAAACCGAAGAGTTTACTCTTCGGGGTTGTAGGACTGCGATATGGACTCAAAGATTATAGAAGAATGATTTGGGAAGATCAGCCAAAGAGAGTAATAGCCTCGTATTTAAAATAGTCTTTGTACCTAGCAGTATCCTGAGTACGGCGGGACACGTGAAATCCCGTCGGAATCTGGGAGGACCATCTCCCAACCCTAAATACTCCCTAGTGACCGATAGTGAACCAGTACCGTGAGGGAAAGGTGAAAAGCACCCCGGGAGGGGAGTGAAATAGAACCTGAAACCGTGTGCCTACAACAAGTTCGAGCCCGTTAATGGGTGAGAGCGTGCCTTTTGTAGAATGAACCGGCGAGTTACGTTATGATGCGAGGTTAAGTTGAAGAGACGGAGCCGTAGGGAAACCGAGTCTGAACAGGGCGAATTAGTATCATGACGTAGACCCGAAACCATGTGACCTACCCATGAGCAGGTTGAAGGTGCGGTAAGACGCACTGGAGGACCGAACCAGGGCACGTTGAAAAGTGCTTGGATGACTTGTGGGTAGCGGAGAAATTCCAAACGAACTTGGAGATAGCTGGTTCTCTCCGAAATAGCTTTAGGGCTAGCGTCGACATTAGAGATTCTTGGAGGTAGAGCACTGTTTGGGTGAGGGGTCCATCCCGGATTACCAATCTCAGATAAACTCCGAATGCCAATGAATTATGGTCGGCAGTCAGACTGCGAGTGCTAAGATCCGTAGTCGAAAGGGAAACAGCCCAGACCACCAGCTAAGGTCCCAAAATAATTGTTAAGTGGAAAAGGATGTGGGGTTGCACAGACAACTAGGATGTTAGCTTAGAAGCAGCTATTCATTCAAAGAGTGCGTAATAGCTCACTAGTCGAGTGACCCTGCGCCGAAAATGTACCGGGGCTAAAACAATTTACCGAAGCTGTGGATACCTTTATAGGTATGGTAGGAGAGCGTTCTATGTGTGATGAAGGTGTACCGTGAGGAGCGCTGGAACGCATAGAAGTGAGAATGCCGGTATGAGTAGCGAAAGACAGGTGAGAATCCTGTCCACCGTAAGACTAAGGTTTCCAGGGGAAGGCTCGTCCGCCCTGGGTTAGTCGGGACCTAAGGAGAGACCGAAAGGTGTATCCGATGGACAACAGGTTGATATTCCTGTACTAGAGTATGTAGTGATGGAGGGACGCAGTAGGCTAACTAAAGCAGACGATTGGAAGTGTCTGTCTAAGCAGTGAGGTGTGAACTGAGTTAAATGCTTAGTTCTATAACATTGAGCTGTGATGGGGAGCGAAGTTTAGTAGCGAAGTTAGTGACGTCACACTGCCAAGAAAAGCTTCTAGCGTTTAAACATACTCTACCCGTACCGCAAACCGACACAGGTAGTCGAGGCGAGTAGCCTCAGGTGAGCGAGAGAACTCTCGTTAAGGAACTCGGCAAAATGACCCCGTAACTTCGGGAGAAGGGGTGCTGACTTTACGTCAGCCGCAGTGAATAGGCCCAAGCAACTGTTTATCAAAAACACAGCTCTCTGCTAAATCGTAAGATGATGTATAGGGGGTGACGCCTGCCCGGTGCTGGAAGGTTAAGAGGAGTGCTTAGCGTAAGCGAAGGTATGAATTGAAGCCCCAGTAAACGGCGGCCGTAACTATAACGGTCCTAAGGTAGCGAAATTCCTTGTCGGGTAAGTTCCGACCCGCACGAAAGGCGTAATGATTTGGGCACTGTCTCAACGAGAGACTCGGTGAAATTTTAGTACCTGTGAAGATGCAGGTTACCCGCGACAGGACGGAAAGACCCCATGGAGCTTTACTGCAGTTTGATATTGAGTGTCTGTACCACATGTACAGGATAGGTAGGAGTCTATGAGATCGGGACGCCAGTTTCGAAGGAGACGTTGTTGGGATACTACCCTTGTGTTATGGCCACTCTAACCCAGATAGGTGATCCCTATCGGAGACAGTGTCTGACGGGCAGTTTGACTGGGGCGGTCGCCTCCTAAAAGGTAACGGAGGCGCCCAAAGGTTCCCTCAGAATGGTTGGAAATCATTCGCAGAGTGTAAAGGTATAAGGGAGCTTGACTGCGAGAGCTACAACTCGAGCAGGGACGAAAGTCGGGCTTAGTGATCCGGTGGTTCCGTATGGAAGGGCCATCGCTCAACGGATAAAAGCTACCCTGGGGATAACAGGCTTATCTCCCCCAAGAGTTCACATCGACGGGGAGGTTTGGCACCTCGATGTCGGCTCGTCGCATCCTGGGGCTGTAGTCGGTCCCAAGGGTTGGGCTGTTCGCCCATTAAAGCGGCACGCGAGCTGGGTTCAGAACGTCGTGAGACAGTTCGGTCCCTATCCGTCGCGGGCGTAGGAAATTTGAGAGGATCTGCTCCTAGTACGAGAGGACCAGAGTGGACTTACCGCTGGTGTACCAGTTGTCTTGCCAAAGGCATCGCTGGGTAGCTATGTAGGGAAGGGATAAACGCTGAAAGCATCTAAGTGTGAAACCCACCTCAAGATGAGATTTCCCATGATTATATATCAGTAAGAGCCCTGAGAGATGATCAGGTAGATAGGTTAGAAGTGGAAGTGTGGCGACACATGTAGCGGACTAATACTAATAGCTCGAGGACTTATCCAAAGTAACTGAGAATACGAAAGCGAACGGTTTTCTTGGTTTGAATAGATATTCAATTTTGAGTAGGTATTACTCAGAGTTAAGTGACGATAGCCTAGGAGATACACCTGTACCCATGCCGAACACAGAAGTTAAGCCCTAGAACGCCGGAAGTAGTTGGGGGTTGCCCCCTGTGAGATATGGAAGTCGCTTAGCTTTATTCCGCCATAGCTCAGTTGGTAGTAGCGCATGACTGTTAATCATGATGTCGTAGGTTCGAGTCCTACTGGCGGAGTAGTTAATTAAAGGAGGTTTTGACCTCTTTTTTTGTTATATAATTAATAATCTATCTCGCACCTAACGAAGCGAGATATTTTTCTTGACGATAGAAGTTTCAGACACCATCATTTTCGAGCATTGATAGCAGTTAAAACGACGCTCTCTAAGTAGAATTCTGGTAGGCATACCAGTCGTTTCGAGGTAAGGAATCTTAGAATGTTTTTGAAAGTCATATTTCTTCATTTAACTTCCGCAATCAGAGCAAGATGGAGCCTCATAATCCAATTTAGCAATGATTTCTTTGTGGGAATCTCTATTGATGATATCTATAATTTGAATATTAGGGTCTTTAATGTCTAGTAGTTTTGTGATAAAATGTAATTGTTCTATATGAATCTTTCTAATGATGGTTTGGTCGCTTTTCATTATAGATGATATGGGACTTTTTTCTACAATAAAATAGGTTCCATAATATCCATAGGGGATTTACCCACTACAAATATTATAGAGCCAGAAAAGCTAATCTCGAGAAAGGACAAATTTCGTCCTTTCTTTTTTTGATGTTTAGAGCGATGAAAATCCGTTTTTTGAAGTTTTTAAAGTTCCGAAAACCAAAGTCGTTGCGCTTGATAAGTTTGATGGGATTATTAGTGACTTCTAGTTTGGCGTTAGAATAGGCTAGTTTAAGGACATTGACAATTTTCTTGTTATCTTTGAGAAATGTTTTAAAGATAGTTTGAAAAATAGGTAGTAAATTTGTTTCTATTCTGTCAACTTTTCCTATTTTTTCTCTTGTTGAGGTTGGTATTTTAACAATTCAGGAATTATTAATAACTTTTTATAATTTTTTGTTAGAATAAGATCATAAAAAGTAAAGGAGTGTATGCTTATGCTACAAAGTATTTATGATCAGATGACTGATTTCTATGACAGTATCGAAGAAGAGTATGCTACTTTCTTTGATAATAGTTGGGAATGGGAAGATTTTCATTTTAAATTTTTGATTTATTATTTAGTTAGATATGGCATTGGGTGTCGTAGGGATTTTATTGTTTACCATTATCGTGTTGCTTATCGTTTGTATCTTGAAAAATTGATAATGAAACAAGGTTTTGTTGCTTGTTGAGACAATATGAGTTAATTTCCGAACAAATTTAACTTTTTGTGGGAAAATAATGATAAATAGCTGGTAATTTTTCTAAAACATTTTTTAATAGTTGGAAATAGCAAATCTTTCTATTGTTTCTTCTTGATAAAAAGGCAATTTTTTCTTATAATAAATTGTAAGATATAATTGCAGGTGAGAGTCCTGCCATGTATGTGAGAAAGGAAGAGCCTGAGGGCTCAGACAAGATTATGACTTCAGTTGTTGTTGTAGGTACCCAATGGGGTGATGAAGGTAAAGGGAAGATTACAGACTTCCTTTCAGCGAATGCAGAAGTGATTGCACGTTACCAAGGTGGTGATAATGCAGGTCACACGATTGTGATTGATGGTAAGAAATTTAAGTTGCACTTGATTCCCTCTGGGATTTTCTTCCCTGAAAAAATCTCTGTTATTGGGAATGGTATGGTTGTAAATCCTAAATCTCTTGTAAAAGAGTTGAGCTATCTTCATGAGGAAGGTGTAACAACTGATAATTTGCGTATTTCTGATCGTGCGCATGTTATTCTGCCTTACCATATCGAGTTGGATCGTTTGCAAGAAGAAGCTAAGGGCGACAATAAGATTGGTACGACAATTAAGGGAATTGGTCCAGCTTATATGGACAAGGCTGCTCGTGTTGGGATTCGTATCGCTGATCTTTTGGATAAAGATATTTTCCGTGAGCGTTTAGAACGTAACCTTGCTGAAAAGAATCGTCTTTTTGAAAAATTGTATGACAGTAAAGCTATTGCTTTTGATGATATTTTTGAAGAATATTACGAATATGGTCAACAAATCAAGAAGTATGTGACAGACACATCTGTTATCTTGAATGATGCGCTTGATAATGGTAAACGTGTGCTTTTTGAAGGTGCACAAGGTGTTATGCTAGATATTGACCAAGGTACGTATCCATTTGTTACGTCATCAAATCCTGTGGCTGGTGGTGTGACCATTGGTTCTGGTGTTGGTCCAAGTAAGATTGATAAGGTTGTTGGTGTATGTAAAGCCTATACGAGTCGTGTAGGAGACGGTCCTTTCCCAACTGAGTTGTTTGATGAAGTGGGAGAACGTATCCGTGAAGTTGGTCATGAATATGGTACAACAACTGGTCGTCCACGTCGTGTGGGTTGGTTTGACTCAGTTGTGATGCGCCATAGTCGTCGTGTTTCTGGTATTACTAATCTTTCATTGAACTCTATTGATGTTTTGAGTGGTTTAGATACAGTGAAAATCTGTGTGGCCTATGATCTTGATGGTCAACGTATTGACTACTATCCAGCTAGTCTTGAGCAATTGAAGCGTTGCAAGCCTATCTATGAAGAGTTGCCAGGTTGGTCAGAAGATATTACTGGAGTTCGTAATTTGGAAGATCTTCCTGAGAATGCGCGTAACTACGTTCGTCGTGTGAGTGAATTGGTTGGCGTTCGTATTTCTACTTTCTCAGTAGGTCCTGGTCGTGAACAAACAAATATTTTAGAAAGTGTTTGGTCGTAAGAGATTTTTAAGATTTTTTTAAGATAGGTCGGGTATACTATAGACAGTTACAAGAAGACCTCCTAACTTGTTGTAACAAATATCCTAAACTTTTCTTTTTCATAATAATCTCCCTATAAAGTCACCGCATTCGGTGGCTTTTTTTGTGTTGGGATTCATGATATAATAATAAAATCGATAAGTAGGAAAAGGGAAATTGATGAATTATACAGTTGAAGAAAAAGAAGTCTTTATGAGGGAGGCTTTGAGAGAGGCTGAGATTGCTCTTGAACACGATGAAATTCCAATTGGTTGTGTGATTGTCAAGGATGGAGAAATCATTGGCCGTGGGCATAATGCGCGTGAGGAACTGCAGCGAGCTGTTATGCATGCGGAAATTATGGCCATAGAGAATGCGAATCTGAGTGAGGAGAGCTGGCGCTTGCTTGATTGCACGCTTTTTGTGACCATTGAGCCGTGTGTCATGTGTAGTGGGGCGATTGGACTCGCCCGTATTCCAAACGTGGTCTATGGGGCTAAAAACCAGAAATTTGGCGCTGCTGGGAGTTTGTACGATATCTTGACAGATGAGCGTCTCAATCATCGTGTGGATGTTGAAACAGGAATTTTAGAAGATGAATGTGCAGCTATTATGCAGGATTTTTTTAGAAATAGACGGAAAAAATAATTTTGCTTTTAAAATGAATGGGAATGTGATATAATAAACAGTGGAGCAACAGTTCTGCGTGAAGCGGGTCAGGGGAGGAATCCAGCAGCCCTAAGCGATTTGAATTGTGTGCTCTTTTTTTCGTGCTTTTTCCGAATAAATAAGATAGAATAATCTAGAATAAATGATAATAGAAAAGAGAAGATGATGAAAATTCGTGGTTTTGAATTGGTTTCTAGTTTTACAGATGAAAATTTATTGCCAAAGCGTGAGACAGCGCATGCGGCTGGTTACGACTTAAAGGTTGCTGTGCGTACAGTTATAGCTCCAGGAGAGATTGTCTTGGTTCCGACAGGGGTTAAGGCTTATATGCAGCCGACTGAGGTTCTCTACCTCTATGATCGTTCTTCAAACCCTCGTAAGAAGGGCTTGGTCTTGATTAACTCGGTTGGTGTCATTGATGGGGATTATTATGGAAATCCTGGGAATGAAGGGCATATTTTTGCTCAGATGAAGAATATCACAGATCAAGAGGTTGTTCTTGAAGTTGGGGAACGTGTTGTCCAGGCTGTCTTTGCGCCTTTCTTAATCGCAGATGGGGATGCAGCTGACGGCGTGCGGACTGGTGGATTTGGATCGACTGGGCACTAGAATGAAGATTATCTTTGTACGTCACGGGGAGCCAGATTATCGTGAGTTAGAGGAGCGTTCTTATACGGGATTTGGGATAGATTTAGCACCCTTGTCTGAGAAGGGACGGCAGCAAGCTCAGGAACTGAGCACCAATCCTTTACTCCTTTCAGCTGAAATAATCATATCTTCTGCAGTCACAAGAGCTTTAGAAACGGCTTCTTATGTAGTTTGTGCTACGGGACTTCCTTTGAGAGTGGAGCCTTTATTACATGAATGGCAGGTTTATGAAACAGGAATAGAAAACTTTGAAAAAGCTCGTACTATGTTTCTAGAAAATGAGGGGGAGTTACTTCCTAATAGTCCTATTCAATATGAGACAGCTGAAGAGATGAAGTCTCGTTTTCTAGAATGCATGGCTAAGTATCGAGATTACCAGACCGTGATAGTGGTAACTCACAACATGCTCATGCGTCAGTTTGTGCCAAATGAGAAGATTGATTTTTGCCAAGTGATTGAGTGTGAGTTAGAGATATAGAAAGAGGTTTATCATCGCAAAGAAAAAAGCGACATTTGTATGTCAAAATTGTGGGTATAATTCCCCTAAATATCTGGGACGTTGTCCTAACTGTGGGTCTTGGTCTTCTTTTGTAGAAGAGGTTGAGGTTGCCGAGGTCAAGAATGCGCGTGTATCCTTGACAGGTGAGAAAACCAAGCCCATGAAACTGGCTGAGGTGACTTCAATCAACGTCAATCGAACCAAGACAGAGATGGAGGAATTCAACCGTGTACTTGGAGGCGGAGTGGTACCGGGAAGTCTCGTTCTTATCGGTGGGGATCCTGGGATTGGGAAATCAACCCTTCTCTTACAAGTCTCAACCCAGTTGTCCCAAGTGGGGACGGTTCTCTATGTCAGTGGGGAGGAATCTGCCCAGCAGATTAAACTACGTGCAGAGCGTTTGGGAGATATTGATAGCGAGTTTTATCTCTATGCAGAGACCAATATGCAGAGTGTTCGAGCTGAAGTGGAGCGCATCCATCCAGACTTTCTCATTATTGATTCCATCCAGACTATTATGTCTCCTGAGATTTCAGGGGTGCAGGGGTCTGTTTCTCAGGTGCGTGAGGTGACTGCTGAGCTCATGCAGCTGGCCAAAACCAATAATATTGCCATCTTTATCGTAGGTCATGTGACCAAGGAAGGTACTCTGGCTGGTCCTCGTATGCTAGAGCATATGGTGGATACGGTGCTTTATTTTGAAGGAGAGCGCCACCATACCTTTCGTATTTTGAGAGCGGTCAAAAACCGTTTTGGCTCCACTAATGAGATTGGGATTTTTGAGATGCAGTCAGGTGGCTTGGTTGAGGTTCTTAATCCGAGTCAAGTTTTCCTAGAAGAGCGTTTGGATGGAGCGACTGGCTCATCAATCGTTGTGACCATGGAAGGGACGCGTCCGATTTTGGCGGAGGTTCAGGCTTTGGTGACACCGACCATGTTTGGAAATGCTAAGCGTACAACGACAGGACTTGATTTTAATCGTGCTAGTCTGATTATGGCCGTTTTGGAAAAACGGGCAGGGCTTCTCTTGCAAAATCAGGATGCCTATCTCAAATCTGCTGGCGGTGTCAAATTGGATGAACCTGCGATAGACTTGGCCGTTGCGGTTGCTATTGCTTCGAGCTACAAGGACAAGCCAACCAATCCTCAGGAATGTTTTGTAGGAGAACTTGGTTTGACAGGAGAGATTAGGCGCGTGAATCGTATCGAGCAACGCATCAATGAAGCTGCTAAACTGGGTTTTACTAAGATTTATGTACCTAAGAATTCCTTGACAGGAATCACTCCGCCCAAGGAAATACAGGTCATTGGGGTGACAACGATTCAGGAAGTTTTGAAAAAGGTTTTTGCTTAATCTGTGACAAATTCTCTTAAAAATGATAAGATAGGAGAAATATTTGACTATCAAATTTTCAAGGAGGGAATCGTGTCGTATTTTGAACAGTTTATGCAAGCCAATCAGGCTTATGTTGCCCTACATGGGCAGTTAAATCTGCCACTTAAACCCAAAACTAGAGTAGCCATTGTGACCTGTATGGACTCTCGTTTGCACGTTGCGCAAGCTCTAGGTTTGGCACTTGGGGATGCTCATATCTTGCGGAATGCAGGTGGTCGAGTGACTGAGGACATGATTCGTTCGCTAGTTATTTCCCAACAACAAATGGGGACAAGAGAGATTGTGGTATTGCACCATACAGACTGTGGTGCTCAGACATTTGAAAATGGTCCTTTTCAGGAGTATCTGAAAGAGGAACTAGGTGTCGATGTGTCAGACCAGGACTTCTTGCCCTTCCAAGATATAGAGGAGAGTGTACGCGAGGACATGCAACTTCTTATCGAGTCTCCCCTAATACCAGACGATGTTATTATCTCTGGTGCTATTTACGATGTGGATACAGGAAGTATGACAGTCGTAGAATTATAAATACTTCATTTAGAAAGAAAGTGTATGAAGAAAAACAGTATTTTATTTATTTTTATTTTATTGCTATGTATTGGTTTACAGTATGAAACCATTTACTATACGGACGGTTCGATGTCAGGTGCGGAATATGGCCTAATGGGAGTTTCTATCTTTCTAGCTCTCTTTTACATGATTCCGGCTCTTTATTTCCTTTTCCGCATTGGGAAAAAATGGGAATTGCCAAAGAACGCCTTGATTTTGTCTTTATTGGGTGGGATGTTCCTTTCGGGTTGGTTGTCTAGCTTGGCGAATACCTATATCCATGATTTACTGGGTATTCTTTTCCCAGATAGTGCATTTTTAAATGCCTTTGAAAGTGCGATTGTGGCTCCTTTGGTAGAGGAACCCTTGAAATTATTGCCACTTATCTTTGTTTTGGCCTTGGTTCCTGTGCGAAAATTAAAATCTTTGTTTTTACTAGGAATTGCTTCTGGTTTGGGATTTCAAATGATTGAGGATATTAGCTACATTCGTACGGATTTGCCAGAGGGCTTTGATTTTACCATTTCAAGGATTTTAGAGCGTATCATCTCAGGAATTGCCTCTCACTGGACTTTTTCAGGTATAGCTGTAGTAGGTGTTTACTTGCTTTACAGAGCCTATAAAGGGCAGAAGGTTGGCAAGAAACAGGGGGTTATTTTCCTAGGTTTAGCCTTGGGAACTCACTTCTTATTTAACTCTCCTTTTGTGGAGTTGGAGACAGAGTTGCCCTTAGCGATTCCAGTGGTTATGGCTATTACTCTTTATGGTTTTTATCAGGCTTATCGCTTTGTTGAGAAGCACGATGAGTTGATGAACTAGAATATTTTTCAAAAGAATGATGCAGGGGCACAAATATGGTGCCCTTCTTTTATTTTTGATTGAAAAATAGTGCAAAAAGCGCTACAATGGTAGATGGAAAAATCTTGTGAAAAGCACAAGCGATACATATATACCGGAGGAAATCATGTCTTTTTCTGATTTAAAGCTGTTTGCCCTTTCTTCTAATAAAGAATTGGCAGAACGTGTGGCGCAGGAGATTGGGATAGAGTTGGGGAAATCAAGTGTCCGCCAATTTTCAGATGGAGAGATTCAGGTCAACATCGAAGAATCAATCCGTGGGAAACACGTCTTTATCCTACAATCAACTAGCTCGCCTGTAAATGACAATCTGCTTGAAATTTTGATTATGGTGGATGCTTTGAAGCGTGCCAGTGCAGAATCTGTCAATGTTGTCATGCCTTACTATGGGTATGCACGTCAGGATAGAAAGGCGAGAGCGCGTGAGCCAATCACTTCAAAACTTGTCGCAAATATGCTTGAAGTAGCTGGAGTGGATCGTTTATTGACCATCGACTTGCATGCTGCGCAGATTCAAGGATTCTTTGATATTCCTGTGGATCATTTGATGGGAGCTCCTCTGATTGCGGATTATTTTGAGCGTCGTGGCATGGTTGGTTCTGACTATGTGGTTGTCAGCCCAGACCATGGAGGGGTGACTCGTGCTCGTAAGTTGGCAGAATTTTTGAAAACATCTATCGCTATCATTGACAAACGTCGTAGCGTTGATAAGATGAATACTAGTGAAGTCATGAACATCATCGGTAAGGTCGAAGGCAAGACTTGTATCTTGATTGATGATATGATTGATACTGCTGGAACGATTTGTCATGCGGCAGATGCACTTGCGGAAGCGGGTGCTGTTGAAGTCTATGCAAGCTGTACGCACCCAGTTCTTTCTGGTCCGGCTATGGACAATATCCAAAATTCAGCTATCAAGAAATTGGTTGTTTTGGATACCATCTATCTGCCAGAAGAGCGTTTGATTGATAAGATTGAGCAGATTTCAATCGCTCATCTCCTAGGGGATGCTATCGTACGTATTCATGAAAAACGACCACTTTCTCCACTTTTCGGTATTGAGAAAAAAATTTAATGACCAAGCCTGAGATAATTCTCAGGTTTTTTCGTCTTTTTTCCGAATAAATAGATAGAAGCAGTAAATCTAGTCAACCTAGATTTAAAACTGTGGTATAATAAAAGGAGGAAAAGGATGATTCTAAGACATCCGGGCATCAGCCCAACCAATGATTTGGTTGCTAAGAAAATCTTTAGCAATCCAGAAATCACTTGTCAATTTATCCGCGATATGCTGGATTTACCAGCAAAAAATGTGACCATTTTGGAGGGAAGTAACATTCACGTCTTGCCTTCCCTGCCGTACTCGGAGCAGGACTTCTATACAAGTATAGATGTTTTGGCTGAGTTGGACAATGGGACACAGGTTATCATTGAGATTCAAGTTCATCATCAGAATTTTTTCATCAATCGTCTGTGGGCTTATCTGTGCAGTCAGGTCAATCAAAACCTAGAAAAAATTCGCCAACGTGAAGGTGATACCCACCAGAGCTACAAACATATCGCACCAGTCTATGTCATTGCAATTGTAGATAGCAATTACTTTTCAGATGACTTAGCTTTTCATAGCTTTAGTATGCGAGAGGACACGACGGGTGAGGTTTTAACAATTACAAACAACGGTCAGGAAAACCATCTGGTTAAGATGGCGTTCTTGGAATTAAAAAAATACAGAGAAACCAGCAAAGACGAGGTTCGTAAACCGTGGTTGGAGTTTTTTGGTAATAAGCCCTTTACCCAGCACCCCGAGCGAGCCATCAGCCAAGCAGATCAACTGCTGGACTACAAGAGCTGGTCCGAGGAGGACAGGAAAATGTTTAGTCAATTACGTATGCGCGAAGAACAAGCCTTGTTAGCACAGGACTATGCTTTGGAAACAGCTAGGGTTGAAGGTCTTGAACAAGGACTTGAACGTGGCCGTGCAGAAGGCGTTGAACAGGGTCTTGAACGTGGTCGTGCAGAGGGTCTTGAACAAGGACGAGCAGAAGGCGTTGAACAGGGATTAGAGCGTGGGAAAATCTTTACCTTTCTAGATTTAGTACGCCAACATGTTTTAACTTCCGAATTCGCGAGTGAACAATTGGGTATGTCAGTAGCGGAGTTTGAAGCACTTTTGTAATACCATCACAGTAATGGCGTTCTTGGAATTAAGAAAATACAGAGAAACCAGCAAAGATGAGGTTCGCAAGCCATGGTTGGAGTTTTTCGGGAATAAACCCTTTACCCAACAACCCGAGCGAGCCATCAGCCAGGCAGACCAACTGCTGGACTATCAGAGCTGGTCCGAGGAGGACAGGAAGATGTTTAGCCAACTACGTATGCGTGAAGAACAAGCCTTGTTAGCACAGGACTATGCCTTGGAAACTGCTAGGGTGGAAGGTATCGAACAAGGACTGGAGCGCGGGAAAGTTGAAGGATAAATCTTTGCCTTTATTGATTTAGTATGACAACATGCTTTGCCTTTCGAATTTACGAGTGAACAATTAGACACAAATTGAAAAAATATCAAGTTGACTTGACTTTTTTTATAGAATAGTATAATATTTAGATACAAGCACTCCTTTTGCTCCCTGTTTCATAGCAACTGGAGTCATTTTTTTATAAATTTAGAAGGTTAATGATGTACACAACTGATAATAGTATTTCTTTGTCAAGAGATTTAAAGAGAGAAATGAAAGCATTTTTACCTCTTGAAGATTTGGTAAGTTATCTTTCAGATAAGCTAGATATGTCACCTGAAGAGGAACTAGATTCCAAAAATTTTTTACGTTGCCATAATTACTATTCGTTTTCTGCTTTTATTAAACAGGTTCCAGATAATCTTCATAAAGGAAAATTTCAAGCAGCGATTTCATTGTATGAATTTAATGACTGGTTGTCACAGTTTCTGTTTATATTTTCTGGTAGATTAGAGCAGTTTATAAAATCAACTTTTATTGAATCGCTTTGTCAGCAATATAATGGAAAATATCAAAAAGGTGAGTGTTACTTGGATGAAACTATTTATGAAAACTCTGAATTATATCACGAATTTATTTCAATTATAGAAAAACATTTATCAGAGAATCAAAGTCTTTCAATACAGCATCATATCAAAAATAAAGGTTCTAAATTTCCAATTTGGGTTCTTTTTCAAGAGATGACTTTTGGGGAAACAACTCGTTTTATAAGTGCACTGAAAAAAGAGTACCGGGAGTATTGGATAGATACTACATTTTTATCAACTGGTGTGGTAAATTCTAAAATTCATGGAGAAGAAATCCGGAGTAAATTATTTGGCTGGGTTTCAGCTACATGGTATATGAGAAATAGGAC
Source organism: Streptococcus mitis (assembly GCF_965111725.1). Classification (GTDB taxonomy): domain Bacteria; phylum Bacillota; class Bacilli; order Lactobacillales; family Streptococcaceae; genus Streptococcus; species Streptococcus mitis_DV. The sequence goes on from NZ_OZ217341.1 coordinate 30,745, forward strand.
AGCACATCATTTAAGACTATATGGTCAAAATTTTACAATAGCAAGTCCAAGTTTCTTTTCAGCTGATTTGCGTCAAATAAACAAGAATGCAGAGACTAAAAAGAAAAAGACCCATAATAACGATTTATTTGCTTATCTTTTAGCTATGAAAAATCTTATACAACATCATTCACATTCTTTTGTTCAAGATTGGAACGATTTTTTGACGACTTTAGAGGCACAGTTGATGGAAAAGTCAAATATCATATTATCTAGTAAGATTGGTTTGCCAAGCAATTGGAAAGATATATTGTGGATCGGTTGAACTAAGGAATGATTTTTTACTCAAGTTATTATTCAGAGAATCTTTGACAATCCAGATGAGAAACCAAACATTAAGAAGTTGATTACCAAGATGAATGAAGGATAAGATGCGAGATTTTGGAATTGCTATAGCGGACGATGTAACACCTGAACAAGGTGAGAAAATCAGAATCATCAAGGAACACGATGATGCTCTTTCCGTCTGTAAAGAAGATTTGGAAACTCAGTCAAGAATACCAAGAGCAGGTCAAGATGATTCAAATCGTTCCTAGATTCAGTGTGTTTTAATTTTAAAAATTGGGTGTCAAAACCTTTTTTAATACAGACAAAATTAAGGATAAACAATAATTTTAATAACTTTTATTTTTTTTCGTCTCTTTTCCGAATAAATAGATAGTAGCAGTGAATCTAGTAAACCTAGATTTAAAAATGTGCTATAATGAAAGGAGAAGAAATATGACTGTACGTCATCCGGGCATTAGCCCAACTAATGACTTGGTTGCTAAGAAGATTTTTAGCAACCCAGAAATCACTTGTCAGTTTATTCGCGATATGCTGGACTTGCCAGCAAAAAATGTAACCATTTTGGAGGGAAGCAACATTCACGTCTTGCCTTCCATGCCCTATTCGGCGCAAGATTTCTATACTAGTATAGATGTTTTAGCGGAGTTAGATAATGGAACTCAAGTTATTATCGAAATACAGGTACATCATCAGAATTTTTTCATCAATCGCCTGTGGGCTTATCTATGTAGTCAGGTCAATCAAAACCTAGAAAAAATTCGCCAACGAGAAGGCGATACACACCAGAGTTATAAACATATCGCACCAGTATATGCAATTGCTATTGTGGATAGTAATTACTTCCAAGATGATTTGGCCTTTCACAGTTTTAGTATGCGCGAAGACACGACAGGTGAAGCATTAACCATAACCAATAATGGACAAGAAAACCATCTAGTCAAGATGGCATTCTTGGAACTAAAAAAATATAGAGAAACCAGCAAAGACGAGGTTCGTAAGCCATGGTTGGAGTTTTTCGGGAATAAACCCTTTACCCAGCACCCCGAGCGAGCCATCAGCCAAGCAGACCAACTGCTGGACTACAAGAGCTGGTCCGAGGAGGACAGGAGAATGTTTAGTGAACAACGCAGGCGTGAAGAACAAGCCTTACTCGCTCATGACTATGCCTTGGAAACAGCTAGGGCGGAAGGTATTGAACAGGGACTGGAGCGTGGACTTGAACGTGGTCGAGCAGAAGGTATTGAACAAGGTTTAGAGCGTGGACTTGAACGTGGCCGTGCAGAGGGTATTGAAAAAGGGCGAGAAGAAGGATTAAAAGTAGGTTTACTAAATCTAGTCCATCAAGGTCTTCTGACTTCTGAGGTTGCCAGCCAGCAATTAGGTATGACGGTCGCTGAGTTTGAGGAGCTATTGAAAGACCATCATAAATAAGACCTAAAAATACAGAGAAACCAGCAAAGACGAGGTTCGTAAGCCGTGGTTAGAGTTTTTCGGCAACAAGCCCTTTACTCAACAACCTGAGCGAGCTATCAGTCAGGCGGACCAACTGCTAGACTATAAGAGTTGGTCCGAGGAGGACAGGAAAATGTTTAGTGAACAACGCAGACGCGAAGAACAAGCCTTGTTAGCACACGACTATGCCTTGGAAACTGCTAGGGAGGAAGGGAATTTTTTTGCCTTCCTAGATATGGTCCACCAAGGTCTTCTGACTTCTGAGGTTGCCAGCCAGCAGTTGGGTATGACCGTGGCTGAGTTTGAGGAGCTATTGAAAGACCATCATAAATAAGACCTAAAAATACAGAGAAACCAGCAAAGACGAGGTTCGCAAGCCATGGTTGGAGTTTTTCGGGAATAAACCCTTTACCCAGCACCCCGAGCGAGCCATCAGCCAAGCAGACCAACTGCTGGACTACAAGAGCTGGTCCGAGGAGGACAGGAGAATGTTTAGTGAACAACGCAGGCGTGAAGAACAAGCCTTACTCGCTCATGACTATGCCTTGGAAACAGCTAGAGCGGAAGGTATTGAACAGGGACTTGAACGTGGTCGTGCAGAGGGTATTGAAAAAGGACGAGAAGAAGGCATTGAAGAGGGATTAAAAGTAGGTTTAGTAAATCTAGTACGTCAAGGTCTGCTGCCATCTGAGGTTGCCAGCCAGCAGTTGGGCATGACAGTCACTGAGTTTGAGTCCTTGCTATGAGGTCACATTTTAAATAGTAGAAAGTTAATGAAATGGCGAGTTATTTCTAAAATACTTGTCATTTTTGCTTGACATTTGGAAGGGGTTATAGGATAATATCATGGAAGTGAGTTCTATCCAACTATCGATATGGATTAGATATGTGAGGTTTGACTCAGGGCTTAAGAAATTTGTGAGATTTTCACTTGGGAGATACGGTATTTGAAGGGTATTTCATCTCACAAAGATGTTTTTTCACCTTTTTTGAAAAAAATAGGTAAAAAGTTGATGAAAACCCTTGACAAATCCTGCAAATATTTATATACTGTATGGTAGTAAGATAGTCTTACGAAAAAATTTTTAAAGAAAAACAAAGGAGATAAAACGATGAAAAAAGTTTTATTGACAAGCGCAGTCGCTCTTACAGCATTTGGTGCTGTACAAGCAGTTTCAGCAGCAGACCTAACTCTTAAACCAGGTATGGTAGACCCTGCTACTGGTAAATTAGTAACAGCTACACAAACACAAGGTGGTTCAAATACTGCTACAGACAGAGCTACATTCCAAGATGGTAAATTAGTAAATAACAAACCAGCTTACACTCGTTTTGGTGTTTACGATGTTGCTAAAGCTTCAGTAGTTCCAGCTCCAAAGGATGGAGAAGTAGGTAACCACTATGTTCGTTTAAACGTTGTTGATGCTAAGGGTAAACCAGTACCAGGTATTGAATTTGATTTATCTGTAACACTTCCAGATGGTAAAACAACTTACTTTGAGGTAGAATCTGACGAAGATGGTAACGTAATTATTGGTAAGTATGAGAAGGTGCAAACAACTTCTGATGCTACACAAAAAGAAGATGTGTTCGTTCCAGCAACTTTCCCAGTTGGATCTGTAGTTAAGTATCGTTTCACTGAAGGACAAGCAACAAATGGTGAGGATATTAAATTTGTAGGTGAATTCAAAGTTTCTGAGGATTTATATACAAACGGAAATATCACTATTAACGAAGTACGTCATGTTGATGTGAAGTTTGGTGATCAAGCTGCAACTGGTAAAACAGGTTGGGTCAAAGATAACCAAGGCTGGAAATATCAAGTTAACTCTAAACTTGTTACTGGTTGGGTACAAGATAGCGGTAAATGGTACTTCTTTGGCCAAGATAACCTAATGAAAAAATGGTGGGTTAAAGACGGTGATACTTGGTACTTCCTAAATGGATCAGGTGCTATGGAAACAGGTTGGTTGCAAGACGGTGGTAAATGGTACTTCCTTGAAGCATCAGGTGCTATGAAAGCTAACCAATGGTTCCAAGTAAAAGATAAATGGTACTATGTTGACGCTACAGGTGCTCTTGCGGTTAATACTACTGTAGGAGGATACACTGTTAACGGAAACGGTGAATGGGTTAAATAATTTATAAATTAAATCTAAAACAGGGGAGAAATCTCCTGTTTTTTCTTGCGAATTTATTAAATAAATATTATAATAAAGAAAATAAAAATTAGAGGAGATTTAGCTTTATGAATCTTAAACTTGTAAAACTTCTAGCTAGCGTAACTTTAGCTGGTTCAGTATTAACAGTTGCGCAGTAATTTCCAAGTACTATATATACAGAAGAAACAGGTAATTATTCTACAGTATCGTGGGTTACGATAGAATACGATAGAAAAGGATGGAACAGAAAAAACTTTAAAAGAAACTATTAAATATGATCGTACTAAGCATCCGGAACTCCAGGTCAAATTTTGGGCTAGGCTATAAATGGAAAAGAACAGACAATAATGGTAGAAATATTAAACATATCTTCGTTGCAGATACGACAATCAAGGGTGATAAAGATGAATTGATTCCTGCAAAGCCGGATTCAGTCAAACCTTTTAAGGATACTTATGTAGGTACTAGTTGGTTAGCGAGAAAGGCTGATGGAACTACAGAAGACTTAAAACCATTTATTTCTTCTACTGTGGTAAAAAAAGAAGAAGAAGTTAAACCAGGGGATTTTAAGGGGTATCGTTATGTAACGACTACTTATGAGCAAAATGTTAGTAAGCATTGGTTTGTAAAAGATACTAATGCTAAGGATGATAGTCAGAAAAAGGATTCATTGACAGGTTGGCAACATGCTGATGGTGTAGATTATCTTTATCAAGATGGTAAAAAACTAACTGGTTTACAAAAGCATGACAATAAAGTTTATTATTTGAAGAATGAAGGTGTAAAACAAGTTGGTTGGCTAAATCTTGGTAGTTGGTACTATATGTCTGAAGATGGAGCTATGATAACTGGCTGCTTCCAAGCAGGTGGCAAGTGATACTATACTTATAGTTCAGGTACCCTTGCAGTGAGCACTACTGTTGATGGTTATACTGTAAACGCAAACGGTGAATGGATTTAACTTTCTACGTAACATAAATTATAAAGAGGTAAAAGATGAAAACAAAACATATTTTAGCAGTTGGAGCTGCAGGAGTAACATTATTTGGAACTAGCTCTTTGTCAGCAGCACTTTTTGAACAGGAAACAGTTTATGCTGTGGAAACTGAAGCTAAACCAACAAATCCAGACGAAATCACCCAAACATCTTATAGAACTTCAGACGGTACTTCTATTCCTAATGTTAGTAATGATGAAAAGTATAGAAGTCATAAAGAAATATCTGGTTACAAGTATATTCGTAGTGGTTTTGAGTTCGAAAGAGGTAAGTCAATTTGGGTACATTATTATGCAAAAGATGCATCATCAACAGGTGACTCAAGCAACAACAATGGCTCAGGCAATAATAATGGCTCAACAACAAATTCTAATTCTCCAGTAAAAAAAGTTCGTTTTGTAGAATATAAACCTGGTAGTGATGTTCCAGTTGATATTAAAGATCCACGTACAGGCTCTGCAGCTTCTGATACCAGTCGTCCGGATATTGCCGACTATACTTATGTTAATGGTGAATTAAAAGGTGATACACTTTACCATATCTATCGCTCAAATTCAACGACTAATACTAACCAAAATAATAATCAGAACCAGTCTAATTCTGCAGGTCAATTCAAAACGGAGAATGGGAAGGTCTACTATATTAAGGACGGCAAAAAAGTTACTGGCTGGCAAAAAATTGATAGTAAGACTTACTACTTTGAAGCTGATGGAGCTATGAAAAAAGGTCTATTGACTTCAGGTGATAAGCAATACTATTTAGATGAAAAAGATGGTGTTAAAAAGCTAGGCTTTGTAAAAGTTGCTGATAAGGTTTACTATTTTGTTGAAAATGGTGATAAGAAAACTGGCTTTATCAAAATTGATGATAAAACTTACTATCTAAAAGAAGGTGTTCGTCTAACAGGGGATATTACAGTAGACGGAAAACATTATTTCTTAGATGAGGAAGGTGTCCTTAAACCAGGTATTGTTTTAATTGATGGTAAAAAATTCTTCATTGATGATGAGGGAAATCGTCATGTTGGATGGAAGAAAATTGGACTGGATTGGTATTATTTCTCTAAAGAAGATGGAATGAAGACTGGTTGGGTCAAAGATGGGTCATGGTATTACTTGGATGAAACTGGTGTGATGAAAACTGGTTGGAAACAAGTTGATGGTAATTGGTACTATCTTAACGGCTCAGGTGCTATGCAGACAGGCTGGAAATTTATAAATGGTAGTTGGTACCATTTTGACAGTTTAGGTAAAATGGGTACTAGATGGATAAAAGACAATGGTACATGGTATTACCTTGACGGTTCAGGTGCTATGCAGACTGGTTGGAAGCTTTTAGATGGTAACTGGTATTACCTCAATGATTCAGGTGCTATGCAAACAGGTTGGCTCAAGCAAGGTGGTACTTGGTATTATCTTGCTGGCTCAGGTGCAATGAAGACAGGTTGGTACCAAGTTGGCGGTAAATGGTATTACTCATATTCATCAGGAGCTTTGGCTGTGAACACAACTATCGATGGTTACACAGTAAATGCCAATGGTGAGTGGGTGTAAGGAATATAATAAAGAAATAAGGGGAAATTCCTCTTATTTTTTTGTCAATAAGGAGATTATTTCTTGATTTTTCCGAAAGAAAATGCTATAATGACAGCAAAAAGGATATTAAAGGTGGTAAATACTTTATGGACAAGAAAAAACTTTTCACTGCTAGCTTGGCTAGCGTTGCCGTTTTAGGAGCAGGTTTCCTTGCTTCAAACCCATCAGTTGTGAAAGCTGAACTGTTGAAGAATTACAAAAAGAGGCTGAAGCTAAAGATCAAGCTTTAAAAGATGCTGAAGCTAAAGCTCAATCTGAGAAGCAAGAAGCTGATGCTGCTGCCGCAGCAGTTGCAAAAGCAAAAGCAGATAAACTCGCTGCTGATGAAGCATTAGCAAAAGCAAAAGAAGAAGCTGCTAAAGAAGAAGAAGCTAAAAAAGAAGAAGCTGCTACTAAAGAAGATTTATCAAAAGCTTTAGATCAATTAGAAGAAGCAATTGCAAATGATCCAAATATTACTGATAAAGAGGCTGCTAAAAAAGTTGCTAAAGAATTAGTTGACAAAGAAGGATTGTTAAAAGCTATTGAAGCTGGAGAAATCAAAGCTTCTGAAATTCTTGCTGAGTTAGCAGATGATAACGAAAAAGCTGAAGCTGAAGCTAATGCTCCTGCAACTCCAACTGAAGCTAAACCTGCAACTAAAGATACTCTTCCTAAAGACATTAAAGCTGGAATTGAAAAAGCTGAAAAAGAAGAAGCTGCTCGTCCTGCATCAGAAAAAGCTCAAGATAAAGCTGATGACTTAGGTGAGAAAGCTGACAAACTTAAAAAAGAAGCAGAAGCTGACGCTAAGACAGCTGCAGACAAAGCTGCTGAATTAGAAAAAACTAATGCAACTTTAAAAGAAATTAAAGAAGCTGTTAAAACTGCTAAGGAAAATCAGGAATCACCTGATGTTATTAAAAACTTAGAAGATGCTCAAAAAGCATTAGAAGCTAAAGCTCAAGAACAAGAAGCAGAAGCTACAGCTGCTAAAGAATCTGCTGACGCTAGAATTGAAGAAGCTAACAAACTTGTTGACGAGTATAATGCTGCTCTTAAAGAAGTAGAAGCTGCTAAAGAAAAAGAAGCTGAAGAAGTTGAAGATGCTGCAATCGAAGCACTTCAAAGCAAAGTAGCTGACTTGGAAAAAGAAGTAGCTGAATTAGAAAAATTAGTAGCTGACAATGAAAATAATCCAGATGCAGTTGACTACGTTACTGCAGCTAAAGAAAAACTAGAAGCTAAGAAAGCTGAATTAGAAGAAGCTAAAAAAGAATTAGAAAAAGCTCTTGATGTTTTAGGTCCTGAAGGAGAAGATACTGAAGAAACTCCGGCTAAACCATCTAAAGAAGAAGAGAATGATGCTGAAATCGAAGCTCTTCAAAACAAAGTAGCTGATTTGGAAAAAGAAGTAGCTGAATTAGAAAAATTAGTAGCTGACAATGAAAATAATCCAGACGCAGTTGACTACGTTACTGCAGCTAAAGAAAAACTAGAAGATAAAAAAGCTGAATTAGAAAAAGCTGAAGCTGAACTTGAAGAAGCTCTTAAAGGTTTGGAGCCTAAAGATATTAAATCTGAAATTAAACGTCTTGAAGCTGAAGTTAAACAACTTGAAGAACAACTTAAAGATGCAGAAGAAAATGGCGCTGAATCTTACATTGTTGAAGGACTTCGAGCTAAATTAGAAGAAGCTAAGAAAGACTTAGCAGAATTGAAAGAAGCTTGGTTAAGTAATGTAACTCCAGCACTTCCTGAGTATAAATTACCTGAAGATGCTCAACCAGCTCCAACACCAGCTCCAGCTCCAGCTCCAACACCAGCTCCAGCTCCAGCTCCAACACCAGCTCCAGCTCCAGCTCCAACACCAGCTCCAACACCAGCAACTGAAGCCCCAGCAACGGCAGCTCCAGCAGTAGCAGGTACTAGACAAGATAATACTTATCAAGCACCAGCTGCAAAATCAGAAGATAAGAAAGAACTTCCAAATACTGGTGGAAAAGATAATGCTGCAATTGCATCATTAGGATTCCTAGGCTTGCTCCTTGGTGCCCTTCCATTTGTGAAACGCAAAAACTAATTAGTTAAAAATATGAAAGAGAAGGACTTGTTGCCTTCTCTTTTTGTGGTATATAATCGCGTGAGGGCTTTGTTGGATAGTAGAAAATAAAAAGTGAACAAGACGATATTTTTTTGTTATGTGACTATTAGTATGTCTTGTTTCGCAAAGTGCAGAAAATGCGAGATAGTGGCTGTACCACTCACTTATTCATCCTGTGTTGTGTCTTGAGTGAAATGAAGGGATGAATTATAGAAATGGATTATTTTGTTTCTTTATGTTACAATGAATTAAAGAAATGGTAGGAAGAATCTATGGAAGAAAAATCTCTTGTAGTGAAAGTGAAAAATTTTCTAACAAAAACAGAAGATGAAAGAGAAGTGTTAAATTACTCTATCAAAATAAAAGAGTACTTATCTATGACACATGAAGAATTTCAATCAAAGAAAATTATGGTTGAAACAAAATTAGCCACTATGAAGGTGAAATTTACATTTTTTATTTCAGTTCTTTTAATTGCCTTTTTATCTGGATTTACTGATAAGATGTTTAAATTTTTAAATACTATTAGTGCTAAAATGGTGTCAGTTATACCTGAAGAAGCTTCAGTCTTTGATAGAATTTTTGTACTATCAATTGTTTTATACCTCATTATATTATTAGTAGCTTTATTCGTGGTTCTATCTTATTTAAAGGGATATTTTAATTTAATTAAGGAAGAAAAAATAATAACTCAAGCTAGCATTATGAGAGAAAACAAAGGAGAATAAAGTTGATTAAAAGATTGCTTAAAAGACTGTGGGAGCAACTTCCAGCTCAAATTCTATCACTCTTAATATATTTAATATTTGTTGTTGTTTATTTATTGAAATTACATGGATTGAATAATTTATTATTGAAAACATATCCATCAGCTTCACCATTAAAGATAATTGCTCATAATAATAACCAACCTTTATTATATATTATAGGAGCGATATGTTTCTACATAGTTGGAATCCTCTTGATAGTCTATTTTATAAAAAGTATATCTGAAGTAGTATTGGAAGGAACAATATTTTTGATTATTTCCGCAGTTATAATCTTCATTTGTTTAGTTTTAATATTTGTGTGTATTCACAATCCAATATTGAAAGCATTTTTGGCTGTTTTGGGAATTGGTGGAGTTGTTATGGGAACGATCAGTCAATCTTAAAAGTAGGATATATAGTGGCTATAGCTTTAGAAATAAAAGGTAGTATATATGTCTAATATGAATTTAAAACCTAAGAAAACTGTGGAAGAAATAGTTGATAAAATGAAGAAAGATAAGGGCATTACTTTTAATTATATGAGTAGGTTAAAAGCAATCGAATTTTTATCTAGTACAAATAACTATTTACGAACAGCATCATACAGAAAAAATTATCAAAAATACACTAATGGTTCTAATAAAGGGAAGTATATTGGATTAGATTTTGCTTATCTAGTTGAACTTAGTGTTATTGATATGCATTATAGATTCATGGTTCAGAAAATGTGTTCAGATATTGAACATAGTATTTGTGTGCAATTAATAAAAGATATTGAGGATAATGAAGATAAAGATGGTTACGATGTAGCTAAAGAATTTCTTGTTAATCATAGCAATGAGACTAAGAAGATTGCATCAATGATGGCTGCTTTGCACCCTAGTGACCTTATTAGTAAGTATTTTACTGTTGAATGTAGTGAAACTGGTTATCATAGTATTACAAACTATGACGATTGTCCTATTTGGGTTTTATTAGAGCTATTAAGTTTTGGTTCGATAATAAATTTATACGCTGAATATTATCAAAGTCAAATAGAACCATATATTCCTATTAAAATTTTAAATTTGGTACGTAGTTTGAGAAACTCAGCTGCTCATAATAACTGTCTTTTGTTTAACTTAAATTCTAATACAACTATTAGTCCTCAAGAGATAACTTTATTTATAAAGGAATTAGGAGGTTTTACCACATCTCAAAGGCAAAAACGACTATCATCTCGGGTTGTGTTAGAATTTGTAGCTCTAATCTATGTATATGATAAAGTTGTTAAAGGAAAAGTTAAAAAGCATAGATATAGAGAGCTAGAATCATTAATTAAGGGTAGAATGAGAGAGAAAGCAGACTTTTTCAAAGGAAATGATTTGATTATAGCTACATATAAATTTATAGAAAAAGTAACTGAAAAAATTATTCAAAAAGATAAAGATTTTACTTGACAAATTTAAAAGAGATTGATATGATAGACTTATCAAATAAAAATTTTTAATTTTTGACGGGACAGCGGTAAGACGGTGTCCTATTTTTTGTGGTATATGATCGCGTGAGGGCTTTGTTGGATAGTAGAAAATAAAAAGTGAACAAGACGATATTTCATTCCTGTTCGCTTTTATGTTATTTTATAAATTTACAATAGTGACTCAAACTCCGAGACTGTCATGCCTAATTGCTCACTCGCAAATTCTGAAGTTAAAACATGTTGGCGAACCATGTCTAGGAAGGCAAAAAGTTTTCCACGTTCAAGACCCTGTTCAATGCCCTCTGCGCGACCACGTTCAAGACCTCTCTCTAAACCTTTTTCTTCGGCTTGTTCCAAGGCATAGTCCTGTGCTAACAAGGCCTGTTCTTCGCGCATACGTAGTTGACTAAACATTTTCCTGTCCTCCTCGGACCAGCTCTTGTAGTCTAGCAGTTGATCTGCTTGGCTGATGGCTCGCTCGAGGTGCTGGGTAAAGGGTTTATTCCCGAAAAACTCCAACCATGGCTTGCGAACCTCGTCTTTGCTGGTTTCTCTGTATTTTTTTAGTTCTAAGAATGTCATCTTGACTAGATGGTGTTCCTGTCCATTGTTTGTGATGGTCTTACAATAGTGACTCAAACTCCGAGACTGTCATGCCCAATTGTTCACTCGCAAATTCGGAAGTTAAGACATGTTGGCGAACCATGTCTAAGAAGGCAAAAAGTTTTCCACGTTCAAGACCCTGTTCAATGCCTTCTGCACGACCACGTTCTAAGCCCTTTTCCTCAGCTTGTTCCAAGGCATAGTCCTGTGCTAACAAGGCTTGTTCCTCACGCCTGCGTTGTTCACTAAACATTTTCCTGTCCTCCTCGGACCAGCTCTTGTAGTCCAGCAGTTGGTCTGCTTGGCTGATGGCTCGCTCGGGGTGCTGGGTAAAGGGTTTATTCCCGAAAAACTCCAACCATGGCTTGCGAACCTCGTCTTTGCTGGTTTCTCTGTATTTTTTTAGTTCCAAGAACGCCATCTTTACTAGATGGTTTTCCTGTCCATTATTGGTTATGGTTAAGACTTCACCTGTCGTATCCTCTCGCATACTAAAACTGTGAAAGGCTAAGTCATCTTGGAAGTAATTGCTATCCACGATTGCGATAGCGTATACTGGTGCGATGTGTTTATAACTCTGGTGTGTATCACCTTCTCGTTGGCGAATTTTTTCAAGATTTTGATTGACCTGACTGCACAGGTAAGCCCACAGGCGATTGATGAAAAAATTCTGATGGTGAACTTGAATCTCAATGATTACTTGAGTGCCATTGTCCAACTCCGCCAAGACGTCTATACTAGTGTAAAAATCCTGGGCAGAGTATGGCAGGGAAGGCAAGACATGAATATTGCTTCCCTCCAAAATAGTCACATTTTTGGCTGGCAACTCCAACATATCGCGGATAAATTGACAAGTGATTTCTGGATTGCTAAAGATTTTCTTAGCTACCAAGTCATTGGTTGGGCTAATTCCCGGATGTCTTAGAATCATCCTTTTCCTCCTTTTATTATACCACAGTTTTAAATCTAGGTTTACTGGATTCTTTGGCTCTATCTATTTATTCGGAAAAAGTGTGAAAAATATTGGGTATGGCTCTTCCCAATGGTATTTTTTGATGCTTTCCTTTATAATGGGTGTATGGATAAGAAAAAATTATTATTGATTGATGGGTCTTCTGTTGCTTTTCGGGCGTTTTTTGCGCTCTATCAACAGTTGGACCGTTTTAAGAATGCGGCTGGTTTGCATACCAATGCGATTTATGGTTTCCAGTTGATGTTGAGTCATTTGTTGGAGCGGGTTGAGCCTAGTCATATTTTAGTAGCCTTTGATGCGGGAAAGACGACCTTCCGGACAGAGATGTATGCGGACTATAAGGGTGGTCGGGCTAAGACTCCGGATGAGTTTCGTGAGCAATTTCCTTTTATTCGTGAGTTGCTGGATCATATGGGGATTCGTCACTATGAGTTGGCTCAGTATGAGGCGGATGATATCATCGGGACGCTGGATAAACTAGCAGAGCAGGATGGTTTTGATATTACCATTGTCAGTGGGGACAAGGACTTGATTCAGCTGACGGATGAGCATACGGTGGTTGAGATTTCCAAGAAAGGTGTAGCTGAGTTTGAGGCCTTTACGCCAGACTATCTCATGGAAAAGATGGGCATTACACCGACTCAGTTTATCGATCTCAAGGCGCTTATGGGAGATAAGTCGGATAATATCCCTGGGGTGACCAAAATCGGTGAAAAGACGGGTATCAAGCTCTTGCTGGAGCATGGTTCGCTTGAGGGTATTTATGAAAATATCGATGGGATGAAGGCTTCTAAGATGAAGGACAATCTCATCAATGATAAGGAACAGGCTTTTTTGTCTAAAACACTAGCGACCATTGATACCAAGGCACCGATTGAGATTGGTTTGGAGGACTTGGTCTATAGTGGTCCAGATGTGGAAAATCTTGGGAAGTTCTACGATGAGATGGGCTTCAAACAGCTCAAGCAGGCTTTAAATGTATCGTCAGCTGATGTGGCTGAGAGCTTGGACTTTACTATCGTTGACCAAGTCAGTCAAGATATGCTGAGTGAGGAGTCTATCTTCCACTTTGAGCTTTTTGGTGAGAATTACCATACGGATGATTTGGTTGGATTTGCCTGGTCTTGTGGTGAAAAGCTATATGCTACAGACAAGCTTGAACTTTTGCAAGAGCCTATTTTCAAGGATTTTCTAGAAAAAACACCTCTGAGAGTTTATGACTTTAAGAAGGCTAAAGTTCTTTTGCATCGTTTTGGTGTGGATTTGCAGGCACCTGCTTTTGATAGCCGTTTGGCTAAATACCTCCTTTCGACTGTGGAGGACAATGAAATTGCGACCATCGCTAGTCTTTATGGTCAGACTTACTTGGTCGATGATGAGACTTTTTATGGTAAGGGTGTCAAAAAGGCCATTCCTGAACGCGAGAAATTCTTGGAGCACTTGGCTCGTAAGCTTGCTGTTTTGGTTGAAACAGAGCCTGTTTTACTTGAAAAACTCAGTGAAAATGGGCAATTAGAGCTTCTTTATGATATAGAGCAATCCCTGGCTTTTGTCCTTGCCAAGATGGAAATAGCTGGGATTACGGTCAAGAAAGAGACCTTGCTTGAGATGCAGGCTGAAAATGAGCTTGTTATTGAAAAACTGACTCAGGAGATTTACGAACTGGCTGGTGAGGAGTTTAATATCAACTCGCCTAAGCAGTTGGGCGTGCTTCTCTTTGAAAAATTGGGGCTACCTCTAGAATACACTAAGAAAACTAAGACTGGATACTCGACAGCGGTGGATGTCTTGGAGCGTCTGGCTCCTATTGCGCCGATCGTTAGGAAAATTCTCGACTACCGTCAGATTGCTAAGATTCAGTCTACTTATGTGATTGGCTTGCAGGACTGGATTTTGGCGGATGGCAAGATTCATACGCGCTATGTGCAGGATTTGACCCAGACTGGGCGTCTGTCTAGTGTGGATCCAAACTTGCAAAATATCCCTGTTCGTTTGGAACAAGGTCGTCTCATTCGTAAGGCTTTTGTGCCTGAGTGGGAGGATAGTGTATTACTCAGCTCGGACTATTCGCAGATTGAATTGCGCGTTTTGGCACATATCTCTAAAGATGAACACTTGATAAAGGCCTTCCAAGAGGGGGCAGATATTCATACTTCGACAGCCATGCGGGTCTTTGGCATTGAGCGTCCTGAGGATGTGACTGCAAATGACCGTCGCAATGCCAAGGCAGTTAACTTTGGAGTGGTTTACGGGATTTCAGACTTTGGTTTGTCTAATAATTTGGGTATTAGCCGTAAGGAAGCCAAGGCCTATATTGATACCTACTTTGAACGCTTCCCAGGTATTAAAAACTACATGGATGAAGTGGTGCGTGAGGCGCGTGATAAGGGCTATGTAGAGACACTTTTCAAGCGTCGTCGTGAGCTGCCAGATATCAATTCACGCAACTTCAACATTCGTGGTTTTGCAGAGCGAACTGCTATCAACTCCCCTATTCAGGGATCTGCGGCAGATATTCTCAAGATTGCTATGATTCAGCTAGACAAGGCTCTAGTTGCAGGCGTCTATCAAACCAAAATGCTTCTGCAAGTGCATGATGAAATCGTCCTTGAAGTTCCTAAATCTGAATTGGCAGAGATGAAAAAATTGGTCAAACAAACTATGGAAGAAGCCATTCAACTCAGTGTTCCCCTCATCGCAGATGAAAATGAAGGGGCAACCTGGTACGAGGCTAAATAAAAAGGGGGCTAGTCCTCCTTTTTTGTAGTAGAATTATGCAAGCCTTTTCAAAATGTGCTATACTGATGAAAAAGGAGGATTTCTATGAGTCAAGAATTTATCAATCCAAGTGATGGTGTGATTCGTCAGTATCTCGCAACGAGTAAAACCCTTGCTGTAGTGGGTTTATCAGACCGTGAGGAAACAACCAGCAATCGAGTGACCAAGGAAATGCAGGCTCGAGGTTATAAAATCATTCCAGTCAATCCCAAGGCAGCAGGTGACGAAATATTGGGTGAAAAGGCTTATGCTAGTCTAGCAGAGATTCCTTTTCCTGTAGATATTGTCAATGTTTACCGTCGCAGTGAGTTTTTGCCAGATGTGGCGCGTGATTTTCTTAAGGCTGATGCCAAGATTTTTTGGGCACAGCTAGGACTTGAAAGTCTAGAAGCGGAAGAAATCTTGCGTGCTGGTGGATGCGATGACATCGTGATGAATCGCTGTATCAAGAGAGAACACACTCGCTTGATTGAGGAAGCATAATAAAAAGGTAGCTGGTGGGCTACCTTTTGTATTAGAAAATACCGATAAGGGTCTGCATCCCAAGACTGGTGAGGATGATGGCAATCCAGCAGATAGCTCCGAGAATAATGGATTTTCCGCTGGATTTGACCATAGCGACCAGATTTGTTTTGAGACCGATAGCACTCATGGCCATGATAATGAGGAATTTGGAGAGTTGTTTGAGAGGAGTAAAGAAGCTACTGGATACACCGAGAGAGGTCAGTAGGGTGGTTAGGAGAGATGCAAAGATAAAGTAAAGGATAAAAAGTGGGAAGACTTTTTTCAGTTGTAGGCTTTGCTTGTTTTCTTGTTGGCGACTTTGCCAGTAGGAGAGAAAGAGCGTGATAGGGATAATGGCCAAAGTACGTGTGAGTTTAACAATGGTTGCAGACTCGAGGGTATTGCTTTGGTAAAGACTGTCCCAAGCGCTGGCGGCAGCCGTTACAGAGGAAGTGTCGTTGACCGCAGTCCCTGCAAAGAGGGCGAAGCCTTCATTGGATAGATGAAGCCAGGTGCCGAGGGTTGGAAAGATGAGCGCAGCCAAGACATTGAAGAAAAAGATAACGGAAATGGCTTGGGCTACTTCCTTTTCCTTAGCATCAATAACGGGCGCTGTCGCTGCAATGGCAGAACCACCACAGATTGAAGAACCTACTCCAACCAAGGTAGCCAATTTTGTATCCAGTGCAAAGAAGCGCTGGAAGAAATAGGCAATAATCAGAGCTATTGAGATGGTGGACAGGATGACAGGGAGTGAAGATTGTCCGACTGCGAAGACTTGCGAGATATTGAGACCAAAACCAAGCAAGACAACAGCATACTGGAGCAATTTTTTAGAACTAAAGGTCAATCCAGCATCCAGTTGTTTATAAGACGAGAGAAAGGGATGTAGGAGCATTCCCATGAAAATGGCAAAAACGGGCGCGCCAATGACAGGGAAGAATCCTCCTAAGTACCAAGATACGATAGAAATGAGAAGGCAGGTCAAGATACCTGCTCCATTTTTTGATAGAAATGACATAAAAACCTCCAAATAGAATCTGTCACCATTATAGACCTATAAACAGGAAAAGTAAAATAGAAAGTGGAAAGCTATTCTATCATGTATTTTTGCGGTCGGGGGGCTTTTGTAGTATAATAGAGATACGTTTCGAAAGTAGGAGGTATCTATGGACTTAACTAAGCGCTTTAATAAACAGTTAGATAAGATTCAAGTTTCGTTGATTCGTCAATTTGACCAGGCTATTTCGGAGATTCCTGGGGTCTTGCGTTTGACTTTGGGGGAACCTGATTTTACAACGCCAGATCATGTCAAGGAGGCAGCCAAGCGAGCGATTGACCAGAACCAATCCTACTATACAGGGATGAGTGGTTTGCTGACTCTACGTCAGGCAGCCAGTAACTTTGTTAAGGAAAAGTATCAACTGGACTATGCTCCTGAAAATGAAATCTTGGTTACAATTGGGGCGACAGAGGCTTTATCTGCTACTTTGACGGCTATTTTGGAAGAGGGAGACAAGGTGCTCTTGCCAGCTCCTGCTTATCCGGGTTATGAACCAATTGTCAATCTAGTTGGGGCAGAGATTGTCGAGATTGACACAACTGAAAATGGGTTTGTCTTGACTCCAGAGATGTTGGAGAAGGCCATTTTGGAGCAGGGTGACAAGCTCAAGGCGGTTATTCTCAACTATCCAGCAAATCCGACAGGAATTACCTACAGTCGGGAGCAGTTGGAGGCCTTGGCAGCTGTTTTACGCAAGTATGAGATTTTCGTTGTCTGTGATGAGGTTTACTCAGAATTGACCTACACAGGCGAAGCCCATGTGTCTCTGGGAACCATGTTGAGAGATCAGGCTATTATTATCAATGGTCTATCTAAATCGCATGCTATGACCGGTTGGCGTTTGGGGTTGATTTTTGCTCCTGCGGCCTTCACAGCTCAGTTGATTAAGAGTCACCAGTACTTGGTTACTGCCGCAAATACTATGGCTCAACATGCTGCGGTGGAAGCCTTGACGGCTGGTAAAAACGATGCGGAACCGATGAAGAAGGAATACATCCAGCGTCGGGATTATATCATCGAAAAGATGACTGCTCTTGGTTTTGAGATTATCAAACCAGACGGTGCCTTCTATATCTTTGCTAAGATTCCAGCTGGCTACAATCAAGATTCCTTTGCTTTTCTGAAGGATTTTGCTCAGAAGAAGGCCGTTGCCTTTATTCCTGGTGCTGCTTTTGGGCGTTACGGGGAAGGCTATGTGCGTCTGTCTTATGCGGCTAGCATGGAGACGATCAAAGAAGCCATGAAACGACTTGAGGAGTACATGAGAGAAGCATGATTCAGTTTATCACGAGTCAAGGCTTGGTGCTCTACAATCGCAATTTTCGTGAGGATGATAAGCTAGTCAAAATCTTTACAGAGCAGGCTGGTAAGCGGATGTTTTTCGTCAAACACGCTGGTCAGTCTAAGCTGGCCCCTGTTATTCAGCCCTTGGTGCTGGCTCGATTTCTATTACGAATCAATGATGACGGGCTTAGCTACATCGAGGACTATCATGAGGTGATGACCTTTCCCAAGATTAATAGTGATCTCTTTGTCATGGCCTATGCGACCTATGTAGCGGCTCTTGCAGATGCTAGCTTGCAGGATAATCAGCAGGATGCTCCCTTGTTTGCTTTTTTACAAAAGACTTTGGAGTTGATGGAAGCTGGCTTGGATTATCAGATTTTGACTAATATTTTTGAAATCCAAATCTTGACTCGATTTGGAATCAGCCTCAATTTTAATGAGTGTGTCTTTTGCCATCGGATCGGTCAGGCTTTTGACTTTTCTTTCAAATATGGAGCCTGCCTCTGTCCAGAGCATTGTCATGAGGATGAGAGACGTTGCCATCTAAATCCCAATATCCCTTATCTGCTCAATCAATTTCAAGCTATTGATTTTGAGACCTTGGAGACCATTTCGCTCAAGCCCGAAATCAAGCAAGAGCTACGCCAATTTATGGATCAACTCTACGAAGAGTACGTTGGGATTCACCTAAAATCAAAGAAATTTATTGATTCCCTAGCAGACTGGGGACAATTACTAAAAGAGGAAAAGAAATGAAAAAAATCGCAGTAGATGCCATGGGGGGCGATTACGCACCTCAGGCCATCGTTGAGGGTGTCAATCAAGCCCTAGCTGACTTTTCAGATATCGAGGTTCAACTCTACGGAGATGAGGCTAAAATCAAGCAATATCTAACAGCGACAGAGCGCGTCAGCATCATCCATACGGATGAAAAGATTGATTCAGACGATGAACCTACGAGAGCTATTCGGAAGAAGAAAAATGCTAGTATGGTATTGGCGGCCAAGGCTGTCAAAGATGGAGAAGCAGATGCTGTTCTCTCAGCTGGGAATACAGGTGCTTTGTTGGCGGCTGGATTCTTCATCGTGGGTCGTATCAAGAATATCGATCGACCTGGACTCATGTCTACCTTACCGACTATTGATGGGAAGGGGTTTGACATGCTGGACCTCGGTGCTAATGCGGAAAATACAGCCCAGCACCTCCATCAATATGCGGTTCTAGGTTCTTTCTATGCTAAAAATGTTCGTGGAATTGCGCAACCACGTGTTGGCTTGCTTAACAACGGAACAGAAAGTAGTAAGGGTGACCCCCTTCGTAAGGAGACTTATGAATTACTAGCAGCTGATGAAAGTTTGAACTTTATCGGAAACGTGGAAGCGCGTGATTTGATGAATGGCGTTGCGGATGTTGTTGTGGCAGATGGTTTCACGGGAAACGCTGTGCTCAAATCCATTGAAGGGACAGCCATGGGAATCATGGGCTTGCTCAAGACAGCTATTACAGATGGTGGTCTTCGAGCGAAACTAGGCGCACTCCTTCTCAAGGATAGCCTCAGAGGTTTGAAAAAACAGCTCAACTACTCAGATGTTGGTGGAGCAGTCTTGTTTGGTGTCAAGGCACCGGTTGTCAAGACTCATGGCTCAAGCGATGCCAAGGCTGTTTATAGTACAATCCGCCAGATTCGTACCATGCTAGAAACAGACGTAGTTGCCCAGACTGCGCGTGAATTTTCAGGAGAATAAAAGAGATGACAGAAAAAGAAATTTTTGACCGTATTGTGACCATTATCCAAGAACGACAGGGAGAGGATTTTGTCGTAACAGAATCCTTGAGTCTGAAAGACGATTTGGATGCTGACTCAGTTGACTTGATGGAGTTTATCTTGACACTGGAAGATGAATTTAATATCGAAATCAGCGACGAAGAAATTGACCAACTCCAAAGTGTAGGAGATGTGGTTAAAATCATTCAAGCAAAATAGAAATCGGAGTTCCAAGACAACGGAAGTAGATGGTTTTTAGAAATGAGGAATATCGGATATCCTTGTAAAAATGGGAAAAACACGTTATAATGGACTTATTAGAAGAGAAAGGAAGTATACTCGTGGCTACATTTAGTATTACTCGTGATATCACACTCACAAAAGAAGATTTTGAAAAAATTCAAGCCTCTAAATCAACTGATTTGTTGCTTGATATTATCAAAAAGAATACAGATAAACAAGAACAACCTTCCTTACTAGGTCTAGAGAAGCTGGTAAGATAAAGTATGAAATTATATGCCTTACCACTAGGGGATGTCATCAAATTCATACGACAAACCGTTATTACTAGAAATCCTGAATATACTAATGAACGGAGAATACGTCAAAAAGTCCGTGAGAACTTCTCTAAGATTGTTTCTGAGCAAGTGTCGTTTGGTAAAAATGAGGATATGTTAGAGTATCTTAAAAATGACGCAATTACAACAGAGCTGACACATAAATCGAGAAATTTTATTATTATTGATCAAGAGATATCAGGAGAGAGATTTGAGATTTTAGGTTTTTTTACACTAACATTAAAAATTGTTAATGTTCAAGAATTAGATAATGATAGCAAAAAATCTTTTGTTTTAAGTGGGAAAAACGCTAGAAACTTAAATTATATACCAGGACTTTTGATTGCTCAATTTGGAAGAAATTTACACTTTAATAAAATTACTGGTCAGCAAGTTATGGAATTAGTTGTTGACAAAATTCAATTAGCCCAGAGCATTTTAGGGGGTAAAATGGTTTATTTGGATAGTGTCAATGAAGATAAAGTGATTAATTTTTATAAATCGTTTGGTTTTGTTGAATACGGTGAGATTATTAGGGATAATAAGCACCCTGATGTATACTATCAACCAATGGCTCTTGATATGACAAAAGTGATTGTTGAGTAGATATAGAAGTTCCAAGGCATTTGCTTTGGAATTTTTTATTTGCTTTAAATGACCGTTTAGGAACAGATTTAGTCTTTCTAGGGACAGGAGAAATCTGAGGACAAATAGGGGATATAATGGAGTTAGAAAAAATTAATCTCCAAAAAGGAGAAAAAAGAAAGGATTTTTATAGAGTTATAGCAATATGGTATTACTCAAAATACAATTCGTAGATATTGGTAATATTGTCTAATTTTTCACAATATTATTGACTTTGACAATGAAAAGTATTAGAATATAGCTAAATAAAGAGGGGAAACCCTCCTGTAGCTATTCAATAAAGGAGGAAATGGCTATGAAAAAATCTAAACTACTCACTCTTGGTCTGCTTGTAGGTGCTGGTCTGCTTTTGTCTATCAACCAAGCACAGGCTGCAGATACTTGGGTTAAAAATGGTGCTGACTGGAATCTTTCTCAAGATGGCAGCCTAGCTAAGGATAAATGGGTACAAAATGCTGGGTCATGGTATCACTTCGATAGCGCTGGTAAAATGCAGACAGGCTGGCTCAAAGACGGTGATACATGGTATTCTCTAGCAGATAGTGGTGCTATGCGCACTGGCTGGTACAAGGAAGGCAACACATGGTACTCACTAGCTAATAGTGGTGCCATGCGTACAGGTTGGTACAAAGAAGGGTCTACATGGTACTATCTTCATTTTAGTGGTTCTATGATGACAGGTTGGGTGTTCATAGATGGTAAATGGTCTTACTTTGAAAAATCAGGTGCTATGGTTGCAGATAGAGCTGTTCCAGCCAGTGATGGGGAAAGTTATGTCATTGGTAAGGATGGCTATCTAGCAAATAGAAAAGATGCTGGATACAGTATTCATGATATTGTCAAACTTGGAGATGGGCAAGAATATTTGCTAAATGCTAAAGGTGACGATGTTATTATTGAAAAAAATGCTTGGTATATCAGACCAGAGTTCAAGAAGTTTTCTAATAAATATGGAGATGAGGTTGCAAATACTACCTTAGCTTTAGTGGATAATAAAGAAGAAGGACAAGAAATTGATCCTAAGGCAGTTGTACAGAACTTCCAAAACTTACCAAATCGCTACTACTTTGATGAAAATGGACATCGTGTGGTTA
Source organism: Streptococcus mitis (assembly GCF_965111725.1). Lineage (GTDB taxonomy): Bacteria > Bacillota > Bacilli > Lactobacillales > Streptococcaceae > Streptococcus > Streptococcus mitis_DV. The sequence goes on from NZ_OZ217341.1 coordinate 52,838, forward strand.
ATATCCCAGCAATGACAACCTATTCAGAGATTAAAAAAGTTGGCAATGATGTCTATTTAGAAAATCCAGGTGCACGACTTCGTCTTGGAGCTACCCACTTTACAATCAATAACAATAAACTATACTATTTAGAAAATGAGCAAGGTAAGCTCAAAACAGGTTACTTTGTATTGATTGATGATGGTATGGCTACAACCCACTATCACATCCTAGCCTATGCGGATCAATCTGGTGAAATTCTTAAGATGAAACGCTTGCCATCAGGAGTTTCAGATTATCTGGATAAAGAAATCGATGGTTTATATGGTGAAAAAATTAAGATTGAATCTCCACACTCAAACGAATATTATAAAGTGGTTGTGGTTAAATAAAAATAACATCTTCACAACTAATCGTTAACGCTCTAACCAATATACCATTTTCAGGAGGCTTTAGATTTCTTGTATTTTAAAAGGAAACTAAAGCCTTTTGTAGATGGAGCAGGGGATAGAGTTATCTATAAAATAATGAAAAGGAGTCTGTCATGGAAATGAAAAACACATTTGTAGAATTGGAACAATTTGAAGAGTTAACCCCAGAGGTATTGGAGGAAGTGAATGGTGGAGGGATTTTTGAAGATACTGTAAAATGGTGCAATAAATTATTTGGTACGGGTAGACACGTTGCTTAAATTCACAGTATTAGTTAGAGATTAGATTTATTTATGCTTATTTTAGAATTCTTATTTTCTGTGATATATCTACTGTTGGTAGTCGTTTCAACCATAGTGCCTACTATTTATTTGGGCGCTCAAATTTCCCCAGAATTTTATAAAAAACGTTATTGGATACTTATATTTTTAATTAGTTTATCTGCTCGTCAAACATTTGGAGAATTATTTCATATAGGAGTTCTTATCTACTTTTACTGTATTTTTTTATTAGTATTGCACAAGGGAAAAGGGGAATCTCTTTTTCTTTCTCTGTATCTTTTTCTCTTCTTTCAAAGTATTCGTTATTTATTTTTGACAATTTGGATTCGTGTATTATCTGGTGAGCATTGTTGTTTCGTAGATTCGTTTTCTACTTTATATATATCTATATTTGATTTATTATCAATCTTTCTATGTTGTAAAATTATGAAGCGTTGGTCTTTGGATTTGGATTTATTCTTTTCAGATACTTTTAAAACCCACTATCGTAAGAGCTTTTTCATTATCCTACCTCTGACTGGATTTAGGATATTCTCTTCGTTCATGACCAATAGAAATAGTTCTTTTTACGTTCGCTTTGACACGACCATTTCTCTCCTGATTTTCATTCTCTTTTTCTCCTGGCTCTTTTATATCAGACACTTAGAGCAGGTTTATCGTGATGAGCAGACCATTCAGAGACAGGAAGAAGAAAATCGTTCCTTGCAAGGGATGGTGGATAAGTTGGGTCATCTCTATGATGAGGTTCGAGGTTTCCGTCATGATTTTGCAGGGATTGTCGCCAGCATGGAGCCTGCCATAGCCAATCAAGATATGGCTGAGGTGTCTACCATTTATCAAGATGTCTTTCTAAAGACCAATGAAAAGCTGAGAAAGGCGGACTACACGGCCTTTAATCTTCATAATATACAAGATATAGCCATTCGTAATACCTTGGCAAAAGCCATGATTGTGGCAGATAAGCAGGGAATTCATTTTAGTTTGGAGACGGTGGGGGTCGTGGAAGAGCTGGCATTGCCGATGTTGGAGGCTATTCGGATCCTCTCTATCCTCACGATAAATGCCTTGGAGGCAGCTAGTGAGGCGGAAAATCCGCAGATTCGAGTTGCTTTGTTGGCAAGTGATAGGAGTGTCCGTTTTATCATTGAAAACACTCGTAAGAAAGAAGAACTGAATCCCAGTATTCTCAGTCAAAAGGGGTATTCGACCAAGGGTAACCACAGTGGACTGGGCTTAGCAACCTTGGAGGATATGGTTTTTCATTATGATTTAAACTTAGATACCCAGCTAGGAGAGACGACTTTTAGACAAGATTTAGAATTGCCGTTTAAGGATGAGAAACGAGGGGGAGAGGAATGAGAATTTTAGTTTTGGAAGACGATAGAGTCCAGCAAGGACGGATAGAGCAGACTTTACTAGATATTGGTCGCACTCGCAATTTGAGATTGGAAATTGATATTGCTAAAAACTATGGAGATGTTGAAAAGTATTCTCAGTATTTTGACCATTATCAGCTCTATTTATTGGATTTAGAGATTGATGGAGAGCGTGAACGGGGCTTTCAGGTTGCTCAACAGGTTCGGGAGCGGGATCCCTTTACAAGTATTGTCTTTGTGTCCACGCACTCGGAGGCCTTGCCTCTAGCTTTTCGCTACCACTTGTCTGCCTTGGACTTTATTTCCAAGGATCAGCCAGAGGCGGACTACTGTCATCAGATGGAGCGCTGTCTGGACTATGTACTGGCAGTGGATAAGAGGGAAAATATGCGTCTCTTTACCTATAGTTTTGAGGGGAGACGGGGCTTTACTCTGCCCTACCATGAGATTTTAGCCTTTGAAACTTCAGTGGAATCCCATCGTATCAAGGTCTATTATGCTAATCATTCTATCAAGACCATTTATGGCAGTCTCAAGGATATCGCTACCAAGGCTGAAAAAGATTACTTTGTCTATGCCAATCGCAATACGTTAGTCAGTTTACAGGCCATTGAGGGAATGACTGCCACAGAAGTGACCTTGTTAGAAGGCTTGCACTTCCCCGTATCACGAACAGCTAGAAGAACACTTAAAAAACATCTCAATGTCTAATATCTGTTAGACTTGGATGAGTTTATCAATAAGAATGTCGGAAAATTTTCTGATATTCTTATTTTTTTGACTTTTTTTCGAATAGATAAGTAAGAGGAAAAGGAAAGGAGTTTGCTTCATGTGTCTACCAATTTTCTATTCATGGTACATTAAATTATTTTTGAAATAAATTTAATTTAATTTAATTTAGTTGTACATTTTCGAATTGTTTTTCGAATAGATAAGTAAGAGGAAACAGAAAGGAGTCTGGTTTATGTATTTACCGATTTTCTATTCATGGTTTACTAAATTATTTTTCAAATAAAATTTAATTTATTTGTACATTTTCGAATTCTTTTTCGAATAGATAAGTAAGAGGAAAAGGAAAGGAGCCTAGTTCATGTTTATATCAATGTTCTACCCATGGTTCACTGAGTTATTTTTTAAATAAATTTAATTTAGTTGTACATTTTCGAAATTTTTTTCGAATAGATAAGTAAGAGGAAAAGGAAAGGAGCCTAGTTCATGTATCTACCAATTTTCTATTCATGGTTTACTAAATTATTTTTCAAATAAACTTTAATTTAGTTGTTCATTTTCGAAATTTTTTTCGAATAAATAAGTAAGAAGAAAAGGAAGGAGATTAGGAATGATTATTTCAGTTATTTATCCAATCTGGCTATTTAAGTGGCTTAGAGGATAAACATTAAACATATAAAAACATATACAAATTGAGGAGAAAAAAGATGACAAATTTTGACAAAATGGAACAGAACTTTGTAGCTCTTACAGAAGAAGAGTTGATTAATGTAGATGGGGGAGCAATTCCTCTTGTAGCTTGGTTAATCGCTAATCCTGTGACGGCAGCCAAAATTGCTGGTGGAGTTGCTGCAGTGGGAATTGCAGGTTATCATTATATGACAGGTAAGTGGTAAAAATTAAAGGAGAAATTGCTATGGAAAAATCTATTTTAAAATTTGAAAAAATGACTAATACAGACTTGCAGGAAATTCAAGGGGGAGCATTACCTCTCCTTATCCCTATTGCCGCTGGTTTTGTTAAAGGATTTGTATATACTGGTGGAGCTATTCTGACAACTCGAGCACTCTTGTCAGGTAATTAGGAGTTTCTTATGAAACAATTCTTATTAGGTTTTGCTGAGGGGTATTTTATCGTATCGCTCATAATCTACATCGCAACGTATTTGATTTTGAGAAATCCAATCAATACCCTATTTTATCCAGAAATTTACCCTGTTTTATTTGGGCTATTTTATCTAGGATATAAGGTCAATAAAAAGTAGTTTAGAGTCTAAACATATAAAAATATATAAAAATTAAGGAGAAAAAAAGATGACAAATTTTGACAAAATGGAACAGAACTTTGTAGCTCTTACAGAAGAAGAGTTGATTAATGTAGATGGGGGAGCAATTCCTCTTGTAGCTTGGTTAATCGCTAATCCTGTGACGGCAGCCAAAATTGCTGGTGGAGTTGCTGCAGTGGGAATTGCAGGTTATCATTATATGACAGGTAAGTGGTAAAAATTAAAGGAGAAATTGCTATGGAAAAATCTATTTTAAAATTTGAAAAAATGACTAATACAGACTTGCAGGAAATTCAAGGGGGAGCATTACCTCTCCTTATCCCTATTGCCGCTGGTTTTGTTAAAGGATTTGTATATACTGGTGGAGCTATTCTAACAACTCGGGCACTCTTGTCAGGTAATTAGGAGCCTTGTAGTAACGAATTAAAAAAAGGAGTAACTATGAATCGTAATTTAGAACGGTGTTATCTATTCTGACTATGAATAGATAATACCAGAGGTGGCTTAGAAATAACAGGGACATTAGAAATTGTAGTAATAAATAGGATGTCGTAAAGGTTACTATCAATGGTTTATTTGTTCCAAGCTTGCCTAGGGTGACAGTAAAACATCAATTTCCTTTCATACCATATTTTTAGTAGGTAGGACATTTGTTCTACCTATTTTTTTATCCCAAAAGTGCAGTTGAGGTGTTTATTTGGAGTTTTACATGTATTTTTTGATAAAATTTGATAAAATAGGTATAGAAATTGGGAAAGTGGAAGAAAAAATGAATAAGATTTTAAAATATTTTTTAGTATTTGTTTTTCTATTTTTGATGAATATTTTCATCTTTAAGATACTAGCAACTCTGGGATTTCAGCTGACAATGAGTGAAAAGAGTTATATTGTACCACCGCTGTTTTCGATTATCGTGTTGTATATGATTGACAAAAGAATTAGGAAGAAAAAGAAATAAATATATATTTTAGGTAGGACGTTTGTTCTGCCTATTTTCTTTATCCTAAAAGTGCAGTTGGGAGGGAGATAGGAGCATTTGGGAAGGAAGTCCAGTTTTTATTTGGGAATTGGGGTAAGATAGGTGTTATCAGATGAGTTTAGAAAAAGGAGATGAATATGAAATTTGGGAAACGTCACTATCGTCCGCAGGTGGATCAGATGGACTGCGGTGTAGCTTCATTAGCCATGGTTTTTGGCTACTATGGTAGCTATTATTCTTTGGCTCACTTGCGAGAATTGGCCAAGACGACCATGGATGGGACGACGGCTTTGGGCTTGGTCAAGGTGGCAGAGGAGATTGGCTTTGAGACACGAGCTATCAAGGCGGATATGACGCTCTTTGACTTGCCAGATTTGACCTTTCCTTTTGTTGCTCATGTGCTTAAGGAAGGAAAATTACTCCACTACTATGTGGTGACTGGGCAGGATAAGGATAGCATTCATATTGCCGATCCAGATCCTGGGGTGAAATTGACCAAACTGCCACGTGAGCGTTTTGCGGAAGAATGGACAGGAGTGACTCTTTTTATGGCACCTAGTCCAGACTACAAGCCTCATAAGGATCAAAAGAATGGTCTGCTCTCTTTTATCCCTATATTAGTGAAGCAGCGTGGCTTGATTGCCAACATCGTTTTGGCAACACTCTTGGTAACCGTGATTAACATTGTGGGTTCTTATTATCTGCAGTCTATCATTGATACCTATGTGCCAGATCAGATGCGTTCGACGCTGGGGATTATTTCTATTGGGCTGGTCATCGTCTATATCCTCCAGCAGATTTTGTCTTACGCTCAGGAGTATCTCTTACTTGTTTTGGGGCAACGCTTGTCGATTGATGTGATTTTGTCCTATATCAAACATGTTTTTCACCTGCCTATGTCCTTTTTTGCGACACGCAGGACAGGGGAAATCGTGTCTCGTTTCACGGATGCTAACAGTATCATCGATGCGCTGGCTTCGACCATTCTTTCGATTTTCCTAGATGTGTCAACGGTTGTCATTATTTCCCTTGTTTTATTTTCACAAAATACCAATCTTTTTTTCATGACTTTATTGGCACTTCCTATCTATACAGTGATTATCTTTGCTTTTATGAAGCCGTTTGAAAAGATGAATCGGGATACCATGGAAGCCAATGCAGTTCTGTCTTCTTCTATCATTGAGGACATCAACGGTATTGAGACTATCAAGTCCTTGACCAGTGAAAGTCAGCGTTACCAAAAAATTGACAAGGAATTTGTGGATTATCTGAAAAAATCCTTTACCTATAGTCGAGCAGAGAGTCAGCAAAAGGCTCTTAAAAAAGTTGCCCATCTCTTGCTCAATGTCGGCATTCTCTGGATGGGAGCTGTTCTGGTCATGGATGGCAAGATGAGTTTGGGGCAGTTGATTACCTATAATACCTTGCTTGTTTACTTTACCAATCCTTTGGAAAATATCATCAATCTGCAAACCAAGCTTCAGACAGCGCAGGTCGCCAATAACCGTCTAAACGAGGTTTATCTGGTAGCTTCTGAGTTTGAGGAGAAGAAAACAGTTGAGGATTTGAGCTTGATGAAGGGAGAGATGTCCTTCAAGCAGGTTTACTACAAGTATGGTTATGGTCGAGACGTCTTGTCAGATATCAATTTGACTATTCCCCAAGGTTCTAAAGTAGCTTTTGTGGGGATTTCAGGGTCAGGTAAGACGACCTTGGCTAAGATGATGGTTAATTTTTACGATCCAAGTCAGGGAGAGATTAGTCTGGGTGGTGTCAATCTCAATCAGATTGATAAAAAGGCCCTGCGCCAGTATATCAACTATCTGCCTCAACAGCCCTATGTCTTTAACGGAACGATTTTGGAGAATCTTCTTTTGGGAGCCAAGGAGGGGACGACACAGGAAGATATCTTACGGGCGGTCGAATTGGCAGAGATTCGGGAGGACATTGAGCGCATGCCACTGAATTACCAGACAGAATTGACTTCGGATGGGGCAGGGATTTCAGGTGGTCAACGTCAGAGAATTGCTCTGGCGCGTGCTCTCTTGACAGATGCGCCGGTCTTGATTTTGGATGAGGCGACCAGCAGTCTGGATATCTTGACTGAGAAGCGAATTGTCGATAATCTCATGGCTTTAGACAAGACCTTGATTTTCATTGCTCATCGCTTGACCATTGCAGAGCGGACAGAGAAGGTGGTTGTTTTGGATCAGGGCAAGATTGTTGAAGAAGGAAAGCATGCTGATTTGCTTGCACAGGGTGGCTTTTATGCCCATTTGGTCAATAGCTAGAAAGAGGAGAGGATGAAACCAGAATTTTTAGAAAGTGCGGAGTTTTATAATCGTCGTTACCATAATTTTTCCAGTCGGGTGATTGTCCCCATGTCCCTTCTGCTCGTGTTTTTACTTGGCTTTGCAACATTTGCAGAGAAGGAGATGAGTTTATCAACTAGAGCTACTGTCGAGCCTAGTCGAATCCTTGCAAATATCCAGTCAACTAGCAACAATCGTATTCTTGTCAATCATCTGGAAGAAAATAAGCTGGTTAAAAAGGGGGAGCTTCTGGTTCAATATCAGGAAGGGGCAGAGGGTGTCCAAGCAGAGGCCTATGCTAGTCAGTTGGACATGCTTAAGGATCAAAAAAAGCAATTGGAGTATTTGCAAAAGAGCCTGCAAGAAGGGGAGAACCACTTTCCAGAGGAGGATAAATTTGGCTACCAAGCCACCTTTCGCGACTACCTCAGTCAAGCAGGCAGTCTTAGGGCTAGTACATCGCAACAAAATGAGACCATCGCGTCCCAGAATGCAGCAGCTAGTCAAACCCAAGCTGAAATCGGCAACCTCATCAGTCAAACAGAGGCTAAAATTCGCGATTACCAGACAGCTAAGTCAGCTATTGAAACAGGTGCTTCCTTGGCCAGTCAGAATCTAGCTTACTCGCTCTATCAGTCCTATAAGTCTCAGGGTGAGGAAAATCCGCAAGCTAAGGCTCAGGCTGTTGCGCAGGTTGAAGCGCAGCTCTCTCAGTTAGAATCCAGTCTTGCTACTTACCGTATTCAGTATGCAGGTTCAGGTACCCAGCAAGCTTATGCGTCAGGTTTAAGCAGTCAATTGGAATCTCTTAAATCACAACACTTGGCTAAGGTTGGTCAGGAATTGACCCTTCTAGACCAGAAAATTTTGGAGGCAGAATCGGGTAAGAAGGTTCAGGGAAATCTTTTAGAAAAGGGGAAAATTACGGCGAGTGAGGATGGGGTGCTTCATCTTAATCCTGAGACCAGTGATTCTACCATGGTAGCAGAGGGGACTCTACTAGCCCAACTCTATCCGTCCTTGGAAAAAGAAGGGAAAACCAAACTAACAGCTTATCTCAGTTCAAAGGATGTAGCAAGGATCAAGGTCGGTGATTCTGTTCGCTATACTACGACTCATGATGCCAAGAATCAACTTTTCCTAGATTCTACTATTACAAGTATTGATGCGACAGCTACTAAGACTGAGAAAGGGAATTTCTTTAAAATCGAGGCGGAGACTAATCTAACTTCGGAGCAGGCTGAAAAACTTCGGTACGGGGTGGAAGGTCGTCTGCAGATGATTACGGGCAAGAAAAGTTACCTACGTTATTATTTAGATCAATTTTTGAACAAAGAGTAATGTTCGTGTTTTTAGAGTTAAACTCAATGAAAATCAAAGAGCAAACTAGAAAACTAGCCGCAGGCTGTACTTGAGTACGGCAAGGCGACGTTGACGCGGTTTGAATTTGATTTTCGAAGAGTATTAAATGATTTTAAAACTGTGAGAAAAATTCTTCTTGCAGTTTTTTCTTTATGATTTTTGACGTCACTACGCTATTTATTCGGTTAAATTCTTGTATTTTTTGGTTTTTTATGGTAGAATGTGCTCAAGTAATACGAAAGGCGAACTTTAAAATGTCAAAACAATTGATCTATTCGGGAAAAGCTAAAGATATCTATACAACAGAGGATGAAAATCTTATTATTTCAACTTACAAGGACCAGGCGACTGCTTTCAATGGTGTCAAGAAGGAGCAGATTGCAGGTAAGGGAGTCTTGAATAATCAGATTTCATCTTTTATTTTTGAGAAGTTAAATGCAGCTGGTGTAGCGACTCACTTTGTGGAGAAGCTTTCAGACACGGAGCAACTCAATAAAAAGGTTAAGATTATTCCTTTGGAAGTCGTGCTCCGAAACTACACGGCTGGTTCCTTTTCAAAACGTTTTGGTGTAGACGAAGGAATCGCATTTGAGACTCCGATTGTCGAATTTTACTACAAAAATGATGATTTGGATGACCCGTTTATCAATGACGAGCATGTGAAATTCCTACAGATTGCGGATGACCAGCAAATCGCCTACTTGAAGGAAGAAACCCGTCGTATTAATGAACTTTTAAAAGCCTGGTTTGCTGAGATTGGGCTTAAGTTGATTGACTTTAAGCTAGAGTTTGGTTTTGACAAGGATGGCAAGATTATCTTGGCAGATGAATTTTCACCAGATAACTGCCGTTTGTGGGATGCGGATGGCAACCACATGGATAAGGATGTTTTCCGTAGAGGATTGGGAGAGCTAACAGACGTTTATGAAGTTGTCTGGGAGAAGTTGCAGGGATTGAAATAATCTGTTTGCAACGGAAAACCTTCGTCTCTCAACTAAAAGGACTCAGACTGAAAAGGTCCCCCAGACCTTTTCACTCCGTAGAGGATTGGGAGAACTAACAGACGTTTACGAGATTGTCTGGGAAAAGTTGCAGGAATTGAAATAACAACTTCAAGGTCGTTGGAACATTATAAGAGCTGAAATAAAGGAATAAGGATTGATGGATAAACGTATTTTTGTTGAAAAAAAGGCTGATTTTCAGGTCAAGTCAGAGAGTTTGGTTAGAGAACTCCAGCACAACTTGGGACTTTCAACTTTGAAAAGTATTCGCATCGTGCAAGTGTATGATGTATTTGACTTGGCAGAGGGCTTGTTTGCGCCTGCAGAGAAACACATCTTCTCTGAGCAGGTGACAGACCATGTTTTGGACGAAGCAGCTGTGCAGGCGGATCTTGCCAACTATGCTTTCTTTGCGATTGAAAGCCTACCAGGGCAGTTTGACCAGCGTGCAGCATCTTCACAGGAAGCCTTGCTTTTGCTGGGAAGTTCGAGTGATGTGACAGTTAATACAGCCCAACTTTACTTGGTCAATAAAGATATTGATGCGACTGAGTTAGAAGCAGTCAAAAACTATTTGCTCAATCCAGTTGATTCTCGTTTCAAGGATATCACGACAGCGATTGCTAAGCAGGATTTTTCTGAGTCAGACAAGACCATTCCTAAATTGACTTTCTTTGAAAGCTATACGGCAGAAGACTTTGCTCGCTACAAGGCCGAGCAAGGGATGGCCATGGAAGTGGATGATTTGCTCTTTATCCAAGACTACTTCAAGTCAATCGGGCGCGTGCCGACGGAAACAGAACTCAAGGTTTTGGACACTTACTGGTCTGACCACTGCCGTCATACGACTTTTGAGACAGAGTTGAAACAGATTGATTTCTCAGCTTCTAAATTCCAAAAACAATTGCAGTCAACTTATGACAAGTATATTGCCATGCGTGATGAGTTGGGGCGTTCTGAAAAACCGCAAACCTTGATGGATATGGCAACTATTTTCGGTCGTTATGAGCGTGCTAATGGTCGTTTGGACGATATGGAAGTGTCTGACGAAATCAATGCCTGCTCGGTTGAAATCGAAGTGGACGTTGATGGTGTCAAGGAACCTTGGCTCCTCATGTTTAAAAATGAAACTCACAACCACCCAACGGAAATTGAACCATTTGGTGGGGCTGCTACTTGTATCGGTGGAGCCATTCGTGACCCGTTGTCAGGCCGTTCCTACGTTTACCAAGCCATGCGTATCTCTGGTGCGGGTGATATTACAGCACCGATTTCGGAAACGCGTGCTGGGAAATTGCCACAACAGGTCATTTCTAAAACAGCTGCCCATGGTTATTCTTCATATGGTAACCAGATTGGGCTTGCAACAACCTACGTTCGTGAGTACTTCCACCCAGGTTTTGTAGCTAAACGCATGGAGCTTGGTGCCGTTGTCGGTGCGGCTCCTAAGGGCAATGTTGTCCGTGAAAAACCGGAAGCGGGAGATGTGATTATTCTCCTTGGAGGTAAGACTGGACGTGATGGTGTCGGTGGTGCGACAGGTTCGTCTAAGGTTCAAACAGTTGAGTCCGTGGAAACTGCTGGAGCTGAAGTTCAAAAAGGGAATGCTATCGAAGAACGCAAGATTCAACGCCTTTTCCGTAATAGCAATGTCACTCGTCTTATCAAGAAATCTAATGACTTTGGTGCTGGTGGCGTCTGTGTAGCTATCGGTGAATTAGCAGATGGTCTTGAAATCGACCTTAACAAGGTTCCTCTTAAATACCAAGGCTTGAATGGTACAGAAATTGCCATCTCTGAATCACAAGAACGGATGGCAGTCGTGGTTCGTCCTGAGGATGTAGATGCCTTCGTTGCCGAATGTAACAAAGAAAATATTGATGCTGTTGTGGTGGCGACAGTAACTGAAAAACCAAATCTTGTCATGCACTGGAATGGTGAGACAATCGTTGACTTGGAGCGTCGTTTCCTTGACACCAATGGTGTGCGCGTGGTTGTCGATGCCAAAGTTGTGGACAAGGATGTCAAACTTCCAGAAGAGCGTCAAACATCTGCTGAAACACTGGAATCAGATACCCTTACGGTTCTATCTGACCTCAACCATGCAAGTCAAAAAGGATTACAGACTGTCTTTGACTGCTCTGTTGGACGCTCAACGGTTAATCACCCACTTGGTGGTCGTTACCAACTCACACCAACTGAGGCATCTGTGCAGAAATTGCCAGTTCAACACGGTGTGACTCATACTGCGTCGGTCATTGCTCAAGGTTTCAACCCATATGTAGCTGAATGGTCTCCATACCACGGTGCTGCTTATGCGGTTATCGAAGCAACTGCTCGTTTGGTGGCTGCTGGTGCCAACTGGTCTAAGGCTCGTTTCTCTTACCAAGAATATTTCGAGCGGATGGACAAGCAAGCAGAGCGTTTTGGTCAGCCAGTAGCCGCCCTTCTAGGCTCTATTGAAGCTCAGATTCAACTTGGCTTGCCATCTATCGGTGGTAAGGACTCCATGTCTGGTACCTTTGAAGAATTGACCGTTCCGCCAACCTTGGTTGCCTTTGGGGTGACGACGGCAGATAGCCGTAAGGTGCTCTCTCCAGAATTTAAAGCTGTTGGGGAAAATATCTACTACATCCCAGGTCAAGCTCTCTCAGCAGAGATTGATTTTGACTTGATTAAGTCTAACTTTGCTCAGTTTGAAGCCCTTCAAAAGGCTCACAAAGTAACATCTGCATCGGCTGTCAAATACGGCGGTGTGGTTGAAAGTTTGGCTCTTGCTATCTTTGGAAATCATATCGGTGCAGAGGTGATCTTGTCTGAACTTGAAACAGCTTTGACAGCTCAATTAGGTGGATTTGTCTTCACATCTCCTGAAGAAATTGCTGGAGTAGAGAAAATCGGTCAAACGAAAGCAGACTTTACACTGACTGTCAACGGTGTGAAGTTAGATGGACACAAGCTTGACAGTGCCTTCCAAGGCAAACTGGAAGAAGTTTACCCAACAGAATTTGCTCAAGCGAAAGAACTGGTTGAAGTACCAGCTGTGGCATCAGATGTTGTGATTAAAGCCAAAGAAAAGGTTGAAAAACCGGTGGTCTACATCCCAGTCTTCCCGGGCACCAACTCGGAATATGACTCAGCTAAGGCCTTCGAAAAAGAAGGTGCAGAGGTTAACTTGGTGCCATTCGTGACACTCAATGAAGAAGCCATTGTCAAGTCGGTTGAAACCATGGTTGACAACATCGGCAAGGCTAACATTCTCTTCTTTGCAGGTGGATTCTCAGCTGCGGACGAACCAGATGGTTCAGCTAAGTTTATCGTCAACATCCTGCTTAATGAAAAAGTCCGTGTGGCTATTGATAGCTTTATCGCCCGTGGTGGCTTGATTATCGGTATCTGTAATGGATTCCAGGCCTTGGTCAAATCAGGTCTTCTTCCATACGGGAACTTCGAAGAGGCCAGCAGTACTAGCCCAACCCTCTTCTACAATGATGCCAACCAACACGTGGCCAAGATGGTGGAAACTCGCATTGCCAATACCAACTCACCATGGCTTGCTGGAGTGGAAATTGGTGAGATTCATGCCATTCCTGTTTCACACGGTGAAGGGAAGTTTGTCGTGACAGCTGAGGAATTCGCTGAGCTCCGTGACAATGGACAAATTTTCAGCCAATATGTGGACTTTGACGGCAAACCAAGTATGGATTCTAAGTACAATCCAAATGGTTCTGTCCATGCTATCGAAGGAATTACCAGCAAGAACGGCCAAATCATCGGTAAGATGGGACACTCAGAACGTTATGAAGACGGTCTTTTCCAAAATATCCCAGGCAATAAAGACCAGCACCTGTTCGAGTCAGCGGTTAAATACTTTACTGGAAAATAAGACTTACAGATTTTCTAATAGATAGTATCAGTAATGTAAAAGTCATGTAGATTTAGCTCTTGGTGCTACACAAATAAAAATTAGGTATAAAAAATGACATACGAAGTAAAATCTCTTAATGAAGAATGTGGCGTTTTCGGTATCTGGGGACATCCAGATGCTGCTAAATTGACCTATTTTGGACTCCATAGTCTTCAGCACCGTGGTCAAGAGGGGGCAGGAATCCTCTCCAATGCTCAGGGACAATTGAAGCGCCATCGTGACATGGGGCTTTTATCAGAAGTCTTCAGAAATCCTGCTAATTTGGATAAATTGACAGGAACTGGTGCGATTGGTCACGTGCGTTACGCGACTGCTGGCGAAGCTTCTGTAGATAACATCCAGCCCTTCCTCTTCCGTTTTCACGATATGCAGTTTGGCTTGGCTCATAATGGAAATCTGACCAATGCGGCCTCTCTCAAGAAAGAATTGGAACAAAGAGGCGCGATTTTCAGCGCGACTTCGGACTCTGAAATCTTAGCCCACCTCATTCGTCGGAGTCACAATCCTAATCTAATGGGCAAAATCAAGGAAGCACTCAGCCTTGTCAAAGGTGGTTTTGCCTATATCTTGCTATTTGAAGACAAGTTGATTGCGGCTCTTGACCCAAATGGTTTCCGTCCTCTTTCTATCGGGAAAATGGCTAATGGAGCGGTGGTTGTTTCTTCTGAAACTTGTGCTTTTGAGGTTATTGGTGCTGAATGGATTCGTGATTTGAAGCCAGGTGAGATTGTGATCATTGATGACAAGGGCATCCAGTATGATAGCTATACAGATGATACCCAGTTAGCAATCTGTTCTATGGAGTATATCTATTTTGCCCGCCCTGATTCTAACATTCATGGTGTCAATGTTCATACGGCACGTAAACGTATGGGTGCCCAATTGGCGCGTGAATTCAAGCATGAGGCGGATATCGTGGTCGGTGTGCCCAATTCTTCCCTCAGCGCAGCCATGGGATTTGCGGAAGAATCTGGTTTGCCAAATGAAATGGGTCTTATCAAGAACCAATACACCCAACGTACCTTTATCCAACCGACTCAAGAATTGCGGGAGCAAGGGGTACGGATGAAATTGTCTGCAGTTTCTGGTGTTGTCAAAGGCAAGCGTGTTGTTATGATTGATGACTCTATTGTACGAGGAACAACTTCTCGTCGTATCGTTCAGCTCTTGAAAGAAGCGGGTGCGACTGAAGTTCACGTTGCTATTGGTAGTCCAGCGCTAGCTTATCCATGTTTCTATGGGATTGATATCCAGACCCGTCAGGAGTTAATTGCGGCCAATCATACGGTTGAAGAAACTCGCCAAATCATTGGTGCGGACAGTCTGACCTATCTGTCTGTTGAAGGTTTGATTGAGTCAATTGGTATTGAAACGGATGCGCCAAATGGTGGTCTCTGTGTCGCTTATTTTGACGGTGACTACCCAACACCTCTCTATGATTATGAAGAAGACTATCGTAGAAGTTTGGAAGAAAAGACCAGTTTTTACAAATAGACAATAGATCCTCCATTAAAGAAAAGGAATATAAAAATGGCAAATAAAAATGCGTACGCTCAATCTGGCGTGGATGTTGAAGCGGGTTATGAAGTTGTTGAACGGATTAAAAAGCACGTGGCTCGTACGGAGCGTGCAGGTGTCATGGGAGCTCTGGGTGGTTTCGGTGGCATGTTTGACCTTTCAAAAACAGGGGTTAAAGAACCAGTCTTGATTTCGGGGACTGACGGTGTCGGAACTAAGCTCATGCTGGCTATCAAGTACGACAAGCACGATACCATTGGTCAGGACTGTGTGGCCATGTGTGTCAATGATATCATCGCTGCAGGTGCGGAGCCTCTCTATTTCCTCGACTATGTGGCGACAGGAAAGAATGAACCAGCTAAGCTAGAACAAGTTGTCGCTGGTGTGGCAGAAGGTTGTGTGCAGGCAGGTGCTGCCCTCATTGGTGGGGAAACGGCTGAAATGCCTGGCATGTACGGCGAAGCTGACTATGACTTGGCTGGTTTTGCGGTCGGTGTGGCTGAAAAATCTCAAATCATTGACGGTTCGAAGGTGGCAGAAGGAGATATTCTTCTCGGACTTGCTTCAAGTGGGATTCATTCCAATGGTTATTCTCTCGTCCGTCGTGTCTTTGCGGATTACACAGGTGAGGAAGTCCTTCCAGAATTGGAAGGCAAGCAACTCAAGGACGTTCTTCTTGAGCCGACTCGTATCTATGTCAAGGCTGTTTTGCCACTCATCAAGGAAGAGTTGGTCAATGGCATTGCCCACATCACTGGTGGTGGCTTTATCGAAAATGTCCCTCGTATGTTTGCAGATGACCTAGCTGCTGAAATTGATGAAAACAAAGTTCCAGTGCTTCCAATTTTCAAAGCCCTTGAAAAATACGGTCAGATCAAACACGAAGAAATGTTTGAAATCTTCAATATGGGTGTGGGACTTATGCTAGCAGTTAACCCTGAAAATGTAGGCCGTGTCAAGGAATTGTTGGATGAACCAGTTTATGAAATTGGTCATATCGTCAAGAAAGAAAACGAAAGTGTCATCATCAAATGAAAAAAATAGCGGTTTTTGCCTCGGGTAATGGCTCAAATTTTCAGGTGCTTGCCGAAGAATTTCCAGTGGAGTTTGTCTTTTCAGACCATCGTGATGCCTATGTGCTCGAACGTGCAGACAAGCTCGGCGTTCTGTCCTATGCTTTTGAACTCAAGGAGTTTGAGAGCAAGGCAGACTACGAAGCGGCCCTTGTCGAACTCTTGGAAGAACACCAGATTGACTTGGTTTGTCTAGCAGGATACATGAAAATCGTTGGGCCAACCTTATTGGCGGCTTATGAAGGTCGGATTGTCAACATTCATCCAGCCTATCTGCCAGAATTTCCAGGAGCTCACGGAATTGAGAACGCTTGGAATGCTGGTGTTGCTGAGAGCGGCGTTACCATTCATTGGGTGGATTCAGGGGTGGATACAGGCAAGGTTATCAAACAAGTGCGTGTACCGCGACTAGCTAATGATACCATTGACAGTTTTGAAGCTCGCATTCATGAGGCAGAGTACAAGTTGTATCCGGAAGTGCTGGATAGTTTGGGAGTAGGGAGAAGATAAGAAGTAAATCAAATTTTGATTGTGCAAT
This sequence comes from Streptococcus mitis, assembly GCF_965111725.1. Classification (GTDB taxonomy): domain Bacteria; phylum Bacillota; class Bacilli; order Lactobacillales; family Streptococcaceae; genus Streptococcus; species Streptococcus mitis_DV. Next base: position 69,630 of record NZ_OZ217341.1, read on the forward strand.
TTTGCTAGGAGAAAAAATGATTGAGATAAAATTAGTAGATGAGAGCAGTTTTCAGGCAGTGCTGGATTTGAAAATATCTGAAGCTGATGAACGAGCACGTTTCGTGTCTCCAAATGTACGCTCTTTAGCTGACGCATGGCTCTACCGAGAGAATGGGGATGTGTTTCCAATGGCAATTTATTGGAATGAGCTTGTAGTTGGTTTTCTCCTGTTGGAAATAGATAAGGATGAAGCGGAATACTTTATCTGGCGGATAATGATTGGCCAGCAGTACCAAGGAAGAGGTTATGGACGAAAAGCCGTGGAAGTTCTGATCAAAAAGGCTCAGATGGATAGCGCTTGCAATCATATTATCGCAGATTATGTGGTTGGAAATGAAAAAATGAAGCACCTGTTGACTAGTTTGGGTTTTCAGGAAACAGGATTTATAGAAGAAAATAATGAAGTTGCTATGCGCTTGGACCTAAAGAAAGAGGAATAGAATGACGAAAAAAGCTTTAATCAGTGTCTCAAACAAATAGGGCATTGTTGAATTTGCCCAAGAACTTAAAAAAAACTCGGTTGGGACATCATCTCAACAGGTGGAACCAAGGTTGCCCTTGATAATGCTGGGGTAAGCACCATTACCATTGATGATTCATATGATATCTTTGATTTTAAATTGGAGTCAGTGCTTGTTGAAGACGGCTTCAAACGGAGGTATTTGTAATGTTAGAATCTAAAAAAACAACTCGATATGTATTTTATGTCTATCTGATGTTATTAACTTGGGGAATCTTATTTAAGTTTGAAACAAATCCTGAATTTATAGCATTTTTCTTAGCTCCAAGGTATATCAATTGGATTCCATTTTCAGAACCACTAATAGTAGATGGAAAAATTGTTTTTGCTGAAATGTTATTTAATCTGATTTCCTTTATTCCATTAGGTGTTTGTTTCCCTCTGATAAAAACTAATTTATCTAGTTTAAGAATAGTCGGGACAGGTTTCTTGATTAGTCTATTGTTTGAGTGCTTACAGTATATTTTAGCAATAGGTATAACAGATATAACGGATTTGACTTTAAATACGCTAGGTGTCTGTGTAGGCTTACTGATTTATCAAATTTTTATAAGAGTGTTCAAATCACAGACTAGAAAATGGATCAATATCTTAGGTATACTTAGCCTTGGTTTTGCTTATCTTGTTTTACTGTTACTGCATTTAATTGGTGTTTAACTAATGATTAAAAAGGAGAATATAATGACTAAACGCGCCTTAATCAGCGTCTCAGACAAAGCGGGTATTGTTGAATTTGCCCAAGAACTTAAAAAACTTGGTTGGGAGATTATCTCGACAGGTGGAACTAAGGTTGCCCTTGATAATGCTGGGGTAGACACCATTGCTATCGATGATGTGACCGGTTTTCCAGAAATGATGGACGGTCGTGTCAAGACCCTTCATCCAAATATCCACGGTGGGCTCCTCGCCCGTCGTGATTTGGATAGCCACTTGGAAGCGGCCAAGGAGAACCAAATTGAGCTTATCGACCTTGTAGTGGTCAACCTTTATCCTTTCAAGGAAACGATCCTCAAACCAGACGTGAGGTACGCTGATGCGGTTGAGAACATCGATATCGGTGGGCCATCTATGCTTCGCTCGGCAGCGAAGAATCATGCCAGCGTGACGGTTGTGGTAGACCCTGCTGACTATACAGTGGTTTTGGACGAGTTGTCAGCCAATGGTGAAACGACTTACGAAACGCGTCAACGTTTGGCAGCCAAAGTTTTCCGTCACACAGCGGCTTATGACGCCTTGATTGCAGAGTATTTCACAGCTCAAGTCGGAGAAAGCAAACCTGAAAAGCTCACTTTGACCTATGACCTCAAACAAGCTATGCGTTACGGTGAGAACCCTCAACAAGACGCGGATTTCTACCAAAAAGCTTTGCCAACGGATTACTCGATTGCATCCGCCAAACAGCTTAACGGTAAGGAATTGTCATTCAACAATATCCGTGACGCTGATGCGGCCATTCGTATCATCCGTGACTTCAAAGACCGTCCAACCGTTGTGGCTCTCAAACACATGAACCCATGTGGAATCGGTCAGGCTAACGACATCGAGACTGCTTGGGACTACGCTTATGAGTCTGATCCAGTTTCTATCTTTGGTGGGATTGTCGTTCTCAACCGTGAGGTTGATGCTGCGACAGCCGAGAAGATGCATGGTGTTTTCCTTGAAATCATCATCGCACCAAGTTATACGGATGAAGCGCTAGCTATTTTGACTAATAAAAAGAAAAACTTGCGTATCCTTGCCTTGCCATTTGATGCTCAAGAGGCTAGCGAAGTAGAAGCAGAATACACAGGTGTTGTCGGTGGACTTCTGGTACAAAACCAAGACGTGGTCAAAGAAAGCCCAGCTGACTGGCAAGTGGTGACCAAACGCCAGCCAACTGAGACAGAAGCGACTGCTCTTGAGTTTGCTTGGAAAGCTATCAAGTACGTCAAATCAAACGGTATCATCGTGACCAATGACCACATGACATTGGGTGTTGGTCCAGGTCAGACTAACCGTGTAGCTTCTGTTCGCATCGCTATTGACCAAGCTAAAGACCGTCTGGACGGCGCTGTTCTTGCTTCGGATGCCTTCTTCCCATTTGCGGATAATGTGGAAGAAATCGCCAAAGCAGGTATCAAGGCTATCATCCAGCCAGGTGGGTCCGTCCGTGACCAAGAGTCTATCGAAGCGGCGGATAAATATGGCTTGACCATGGTCTTCACAGGCGTGAGACATTTTAGACATTAAGAAGCAAAAGGGAAGAAAAAAGTTTCTTTCCTTTTTTGCGTAAAAACGCGGAGTGAAACAAGATTAAAACGAACGTTTATGGTATAATGTTAGTAAATAATTCGTAAAAGAGGTTGTGAGATGAAACTACTTGTTGTCGGTTCGGGTGGTCGTGAACATGCGATTGCTAAGAAGTTGCTTGAGTCAAAAGACGTTGAAAAAGTATTTGTAGCTCCTGGGAATGATGGGATGACTCTTGATAGTTTGGAATTGGTAAATATCTCTATTTCCGAACATTCTAAATTGATTGAGTTTGCAAAAGCCAACGATATTGCTTGGACCTTTATCGGGCCAGATGACGCCCTTGCGGCTGGTATCGTGGATGATTTCCATGCAGCTGGTCTCAAAGTCTTTGGTCCGACAAGATTGGCAGCTGAGCTGGAGTGGTCCAAGGATTTTGCCAAGGAAATCATGGTCAAATACGGCGTTCCGACAGCAGCCTATGGCACATTCTCAGACTTTGAGGAAGCCAAGGCCTATATCGAAAAGCAGGGTGCGCCTATCGTAGTCAAGGCGGATGGCTTGGCGCTTGGGAAGGGTGTCGTCGTTGCGGAGAAGGTTGAGCAAGCAGTCGAAGCAGCTCACGAGATGCTTTTGGACAATAAATTTGGTGGCTCAGGTGCGCGTGTGGTTATCGAGGAGTTTCTTGAAGGTGAGGAATTTTCACTCTTTGCCTTTGTCAATGGTGATAAGTTCTACATCATGCCAACGGCTCAGGACCACAAACGTGCCTACGATGGCGACAAGGGGCCTAACACTGGTGGGATGGGCGCCTATGCGCCAGTTCCTCACTTGCCACAGAGTATAGTTGACACAGCGGTGGAGACTATTGTCAAGCCAGTCCTTGAGGGCATGATTCAAGAAGGTCGTCCTTATCTGGGTATCCTTTACGCAGGGCTTATCTTGACAGCTGATGGACCTAAGGTCATCGAGTTTAATGCTCGCTTCGGAGATCCAGAAACTCAGATTATCTTGCCTCGTCTGACCTCTGATTTTGCACAAAATATTACGGATATCATCGATGGCAAGGAGCCAAACATCACCTGGACGGACAAGGGGGTGACTCTGGGTGTGGTTGTCGCATCAAACGGCTACCCACTAGACTATGAAAAAGGTGTCAAGTTGCCAGCCAAAACCGATGGCGACATCATTACCTACTATGCAGGGGCTAAGTTTGCGGAAAATAGCAGAGCACTGCTCTCAAACGGCGGACGAGTTTATATGCTCGTCACCACAGCAGAAACCGTCAAAGAAGCCCAAGACACCATCTACCAAGAACTCGCCCAACAAAAAATAGAAGGCCTCTTTTACCGAACAGATATCGGAAGCAAGGCTATTCGATAAAGATATAAGAAAAAGCGACGAAGTCGCCAAGTACGATAATGGTCGCTGTGGTGAAAAGACCAGAACAGTTTCTGTTCTGGTCTAGGGAAAATTTGAGACCTTAGGCTCAAATTTTAGGAATGAAACCGAAGGCTTGCTTCCGTCCCCACCACCTAAGACCAGTATCAAAAAAGAAAAAATTCACAAAATATGTTAATGGGCGCATAACATTGCGAGCTAATATAGAACAATCATCCAATCGTTCAGGGAAATTGGAAGCCCAAGGTCTTCCAATTTAGGCATGAGACACCTTTGGTGACTGCTGCCGTCCCTCACAACTTAAGGTGATTGAAAAAAGAAAAGAAAGAAAAGGGAAATTATGACTAAAGCAATTATTTCCATCATCATGGGCTCAAAATCCGACTGGGCCACCATGCAAAAAACAGCAGAGGTTCTAGACCGCTTCGGTGTAGCCTACGAAAAGAAAGTTGTTTCTGCTCACCGCACACCAGACCTTATGTTCAAGCATGCCGAAGAAGCGCGTAGTCGTGGTATCAAGGTCATCATCGCTGGCGCTGGAGGAGCAGCCCATTTGCCAGGTATGGTCGCAGCAAAAACAACCCTTCCAGTCATTGGGGTGCCTGTCAAATCGCGTGCGCTTAGTGGTGTGGACTCACTCTACTCTATCGTTCAGATGCCGGGTGGCGTGCCTGTTGCGACAATGGCTATTGGTGAAGCCGGTGCGACAAATGCGGCCCTCTTCGCCCTCCGTCTTCTTTCAGTAGAGGATCAAGCTATCGCGACAGCTTTGGCAGATTTTGCAGAAGAACAAGGAAAAATTGCAGAGGAGTCTACCAATGAGCTCATTTAAAACAATCGGAATTATCGGTGGTGGTCAACTGGGTCAGATGATGGCCATTTCTGCTATCTACATGGGCCACAAGGTTATCGCGCTGGATCCTGCTGCAGATTGCCCGGCCTCTTGCGTGGCGGAAATCATCGTGGCTCCTTATAACGATGTGGATGCTCTTCGTCAGTTGGCTGAGCGTTGCGATGTCCTCACCTATGAGTTTGAAAATGTCGATGCTGACGGTCTGGATGCGGTTATCAAGGATGGACAACTCCCTCAAGGGACAGACCTGCTTCGCATTTCTCAAAACCGTATTTTTGAAAAGGACTTTTTGTCAAACAAGGCTCAAGTAACTGTTGCTCCTTACAAGGTCGTAAATTCTAGCCAAGACTTGGCAGATATGGACCTGTCGAAAAACTATGTCCTCAAGACTGCGACAGGTGGCTACGATGGCCATGGACAAAAGGTCATTCGTTCAGAAGAAGATTTGGCAGAAGCCTATGTGCTAGCTGACTCAGCAGCCTGTGTTTTGGAAGAATTTGTCAACTTTGACCTTGAAATTTCCGTCATCGTGTCTGGAAATAGCAAGGACGTGACGATTTTTCCAGTTCAGGAAAATATCCACCGCAACAACATCCTCTCAAAAACCATTGTGCCTGCTCGCATTTCAGAAAGTCTAGCTGAAAAAGCTAAATCTATGGCAGTGCGAATCGCAGAACAGCTCAACCTGTCTGGAACTCTTTGCGTGGAAATGTTTGCGACAGCTGATGACATTATCGTCAACGAAATTGCTCCACGCCCACATAACTCTGGCCACTATTCAATTGAAGCCTGCGACTTCTCTCAGTTTGATACCCATATTCTAGGCATTCTCGGAGCACCATTGCCAGCTATCCACCTGCATGCCTCGGCCGTCATGCTTAATGTCCTCGGTCAGCATGTCGAGGTTGCTGAAAAATATGTCACAGAAAATCCAAGCGCCCACCTCCACATGTATGGTAAAATAGAAGCAAAGCATAATCGCAAGATGGGACATGTGACTTTGTTTAGTGATGTGCCGGATAGTGTGGTTGAGTTCGGGGAAGGGATTGATTTTTAGGTGAAAAAAATAATAGTATTAATAATAGTTGGTATTGCTTTTTACTCTATTCTTCTTGGCGTAGTGGTATCAGAAATATTTCAGAGTTTCTTTATATTGATTGTTTCAAATGTAATACTTGATTATTTTTATGAAATATTTGTAGCGTCGCACAAAATTACTAGTAGCATGAAATTCAGAGATGATTTTAATTCAGATTATTTTGATTTGTACTGGAATTTATCAAAAAATAGAATTCAGTTATTACTAAATTTAGCTTTATTTTCGATCTCTCTTAAATCTCTTTTTTCTGATAACATAGATATTATGAATAAATTTTTATTTTCAGTTATCTTGTTTGTTTTTGGTTTTATTGTTTGGATTATTTTATTACATATCGGAAAAAACCAAAAAATAATATTTGACTTGATGATGAAAAAACAATTAAACTATTCTGCTTATACTTCTGAAGAAATAAAATTAATCAATAATATCAAGCATAATATGTAACAATTAAATTTATTTTCAGGGATTTTTGTTGAAGGAATATGTTTACAGTAATCGTTGATACTAGCAAAAGAAGACAAGTTATTACAGATAAAAGATAAGGAATTTTAAATGAAAAAAACAGATAAGTTTAAAAATAATAGACTTTTCGATGATTTTGAGGGAATTAGTTTCAAAACAATTACTAATCAGGATAACTATGAGTTTATTACTCTCGAAACGTATATAATTGATTTGTTTAAACAATATATCAGTGTAATTAATGAAAGTCTAGAGTATTTTACTTATTATCGCGGAGATATTCTGAATTTGATGGAAGAAGATACTCAGGTGTTTTTAGAGAAGAAATTAAATAAATTTTTCATTGTTGGTCAAAAAGGGGTAAATTTTTACAGAGAAAATGAAGTTTGTTTAGATGATGAGATGAGCCAAATAGTTAAACATATTGATGGGGAGAGCGATTCAGAATTCAAAAAATATAAATCTAAGTTTATTTCGGTATCTGTCGGAGATTCTAGTCTTGAAATTGCACAAGAATATTCTAAGGGTTGTAATAACCCGAAAGGTGAGGGTTTAATTATTTTTGGATTTGAGGAAATTAATAATATGCTTGATCCCTCTCAACTGTATAGTTTCCCTAAGGAACTCTTAGAGTTATCAGATAGTGAGGGGGAAGTTTTACTTAGAGAAATAATTTACCCAGATAGTATTTTTGGCTTGTTTAGTATTTGTGATGGTCGTAAGAACTTTATTATTAATCCGTGGTTAGTTAATCGTTTAAAACAACTTAAAGATATTAAGAGTACTGATCGGAAAGATATAATAAAAGAAAAACCATTTTTCAAGATTAATCAAGTTAAATTTGATGAGTATCTTGAAGAATTAAATATGAAACGATATGCTATTCGTTATAGGAAATAATAATTAGTCGACTTACTTTATTGCACGAGTTGGAAAAATAAAATCATTTTATACTTATCTCTTAAACAAATATAGAAGTATATATTGAAAGTAAATTATTTAAGAATTTTGTTTAAATTTTTATAGTATTTTTAATTTAATAGATATGGAGAAACAACATGATCAACCGTTACTCTCGCCCTGAGATGGCGAACATTTGGAGTGAAGAAAATAAATACCGTGCTTGGCTTGAGGTGGAAATCTTGGCTGACGAGGCATGGGCTGAGTTGGGGGAAATCCCTAAGGAAGATGTGGCTTTGATTCGTGAGAAGGCGGACTTTGACATCGACCGTATTTTGGAGATTGAGCAGGAGACGCGCCACGATGTGGTAGCTTTCACGCGTGCGGTTTCTGAGACTCTGGGTGAAGAGTGCAAGTGGGTCCACTATGGTTTGACTTCTACCGACGTGGTGGACACGGGCTACGGTTACCTCTACAAGCAGGCCAACGACATCATCCGTCGTGACCTTGAAAACTTCACCAACATCATCGCTGACAAGGCCAAGGAGCACAAGTTCACCATCATGATGGGGCGTACCCACGGTGTGCATGCTGAGCCGACGACTTTTGGTCTTAAATTGGCGACTTGGTACAGCGAAATGAAGCGCAACATCGAGCGTTTCGAGCATGCGGCTACTGGTGTGGAAGCTGGTAAAATCTCTGGTGCGGTTGGTAACTTTGCCAACATCCCACCATTCGTTGAGCAATACGTCTGCGACAAATTGGGTATCCGTGCCCAAGAAATCTCAACACAGGTCCTTCCTCGTGACCTTCACGCTGAGTACTTTGCGGTTCTTGCCAGCATCGCGACTTCTATCGAGCGTATGGCGACTGAGATTCGTGGCTTGCAAAAATCAGAACAACGCGAAGTAGAAGAATTCTTTGCTAAGGGACAAAAAGGGTCTTCAGCAATGCCTCACAAACGCAACCCAATCGGTTCTGAGAACATGACTGGGCTTGCGCGTGTTATCCGTGGCCACATGATTACAGCTTATGAAAACGTGGCTCTCTGGCACGAACGTGACATTTCACACTCATCAGCTGAGCGCATCATCACACCAGATACAACCATTTTGATTGACTACATGCTCAACCGTTTTGGAAATATCGTCAAGAACTTGACAGTCTTCCCAGAAAACATGATTCGCAATATGAACTCAACTTTCGGTCTTATCTTCAGCCAACGCGCTATGTTGACCTTGATTGAAAAAGGCATGACCCGTGAGCAAGCCTATGACTTGGTACAACCAAAAACAGCCTACTCTTGGGACAACCAAGTAGACTTTAAACCACTTCTTGAGGCAGACTCTGAAGTAACATCACGCCTTACACAAGAAGAAATCGACGAAATCTTTAACCCTCTTTATTATACTAAACGAGTGGACGATATCTTTGAACGTCTTGGATTAGGATAATTAGAAAAAATCGAAGTTCTATTACTCTATTTATAGGAGTAGCAGAACTTCGATTTTTCTTTTTTATTCAAGCTCTTTTTATAAAAAGATTCCCAATGTTTTAGAAACAACAGCGTACTATTCCAACTTCAACATACTATACATTTTTAATAGGGTTTAGTTGAATTTGGAGTAGTACAATGTTACTTCTAAGGCATTTTTAGAATTTATACTCCTCGAAAATCTCCTCAAACCACGTCAGCTTCACCTTGCCGTAGGTATATGACACTGACTCTGTCAGTTCTATCCACAACCTCAAAACACTGTTTTGAGGTTGTGGATAGCTTCCTAGTTTGCTCTTTGATTTTCATTGAGTATTACTTTAAATTCCCTAATCGATTTGTCCATATTCTATTTCAATCTGCTATGTCATATAATAATCATAGAAAAAGCCCAAGCGATTAGGCTCAGGCTTTCTTCTTAGTGATCACGGTCACATGAGATGAATTTAATCTTGTAATAATCAGATCGTTTGTAAGTTTCACTGTATCCTAAAACTTGACCAGTTGATTCGAGTTTGGTGATTTTAGTTTGTAGGACAGTAGGGAATTGTTCATCGACTCCGAGGACTGAAGCCGCATGTTCTGGAGTTGGAAAGACTATTTCGTTGATTTCTTCAAAGTGTTCATCATTCATGTGAATGTGGTAGTCTAACTTGAAACGGTTATAGATAGAACTATAGTATTCAAGGTTTGGATAATTTGCGTTGATATATTGTTCTGGGATGTAGGATGTATGGTAGATATAAACGACACCGTTTGATTCGCGGACACGTTCAATCTTGTAGTAGAATTGATCGCCGCGTAGACCCAATTTTTCCAAGTAAACGAGCTTGTTTCCGCGTTCAATTGAAAGAACAGTTACCTTATCATCTTTAGCATTAAAGAGTTCAATATCTGAAAACTCTACAAGCTTGTGTTTGCGTGCACGTGAAACGAAGGTTCCTTTTCCTTGTTGGCGGACAATATAGCCATCTTTAGCAAGGTCGTTTAAGGCGCGGACAACTGTGATAGAACTGACATCGTACATTGAAATGAGCTCTGCTTCAGTGTAAAATTTATCTCCACTGCTAAACTGCCCAGAGATGATTTTATTTTTTAATTCGTCTTTTATGTATTGATATTTGGGAATTGCCATATTTTTACCTCTATTTTCCTTCTCCACAGAAAATTTTACCATAAAAGCGAAAAAAATAGTAGTCTTTTGAATAAAAAATTAGAAAAATAGTTTGAAAAATTAAGCTACATAAGCATTACTCATATTTTATAAATGTATTTTATACAAAATTATTTTAGGTTCCATATTCTGAATGTAAAGAGCGTTTGAAATGGGTCTGAAAATGTTTGAAACTAATTGAACGTGTGTATAATGGTAAAATTACAGTAAATATTCCGACAATTTCTATTGACAATTCAAACAGATTGGTTTATAATTACTATAACAACAAATGAAAACGCAAACTTTCGCGGTCAGAAGGTAGTTTTATGACACGATTTGAGATACGAGATGATTTTTATCTCGATGGAAAATCATTTAAGATTTTATCTGGCGCCATTCATTATTTTAGGGTTCCTCCAGAGGATTGGTATCATTCGCTCTATAACTTGAAGGCTCTTGGTTTTAATACAGTAGAGACTTATGTTGCTTGGAATTTACACGAGCCTCGTGAGGGTGAGTTTCACTTTGAAGGAGCTCTGGATTTGAAGCGGTTTCTTCAGACAGCACAAAATTTGGGTCTCTACGCTATCGTTCGTCCGTCACCCTTCATCTGTGCGGAATGGGAATTCGGTGGTTTACCAGCTTGGCTCTTAACCAAAGATATGAGGATTCGTTCATCAGATCCAGCCTATATTGAGGCTGTCGGTCGCTACTATGACCAGCTCTTACCACGATTGGTTCCACATCTGTTGGACAATGGTGGCAATATCCTCATGATGCAGGTTGAAAATGAGTATGGTTCTTACGGAGAAGATAAGGATTATCTGAGAGCAATTCGACAGCTAATGGAAGAGCGTGGCGTAACCTGTCCCCTCTTTACGTCAGATGGTCCATGGAGAGCTACTCTAAAAGCTGGAACCTTAATCGAAGATGACCTCTTTGTAACAGGGAACTTTGGTTCTAAGGCACCTTATAACTTTTCACAGATGCAGGAATTCTTTGATGAACATGGCAAAAAATGGCCACTCATGTGTATGGAGTTCTGGGATGGTTGGTTCAACCGTTGGAAAGAACCGATTATCACACGGGATCCAAAAGAATTGGCAGATGCAGTTCGAGAAGTTTTGGAACAAGGCTCTATCAATCTTTACATGTTCCACGGTGGTACAAACTTTGGCTTCATGAATGGTTGCTCGGCTCGAGGGACTTTGGACCTGCCACAAGTTACGTCTTATGATTACGATGCCCTTCTGGATGAAGAAGGAAATCCAACTGCTAAATATCTGGCAGTCAAGAAGATGATGGCGACACATTTCCCAGAGTATCCACAGTTGGAACCACTCTACAAAGAGAGTATGGAGTTGGATTCTATTCCACTAGTTGAAAAAGTTTCCTTGTTTGAAACCTTGGATAGCTTGTCAAGTCCGATAGAAAGTCTCTATCCTAAAAAGATGGAGGAGTTGGGACAAAGCTATGGTTACTTACTCTATCGAACAGAAACAAACTGGGATGCAGAAGAAGAAAGACTTCGTATCATTGATGGTCGAGATAGGGCCCAGCTTTATGTCGATGGTCAGTGGGTTAAAACCCAATACCAGACAGAGATTGGGGAAGATATTTTTTATCAAGGTGAAAAGAAAGCGCTATCTATGATAGATATCTTGGTAGAAAATATGGGGCGTGTCAACTATGGGCATAAGTTCTTAGCGGATACGCAACGTAAGGGAATTCGGACAGGGGTTTGTAAGGATTTGCACTTCTTACTAAACTGGAAACACTATCCACTCCCACTAGACAATCCTGAGAAAATTGATTTTTCAAAAGGATGGACAGCAGAACAACCAGCCTTTTACGCTTATGACTTTACAGTCCAAGAGCCAAAAGGTACTTACCTAGACTTGTCTGAGTTTGGTAAGGGAGTTGCCTTTGTCAATGGGCAGAATCTAGGACGTTTTTGGAACGTCGGCCCAACCCTCTCACTTTATATTCCTCATAGCTATCTCAAGGAAGGTGCCAATCGTATCATTATCTTTGAAACAGAAGGTCAATATAAAGAAGAGATTTATTTAACTCGTAAACCTACACTAAAACACATAAAGGGGGAAAACTTATGACAATTGTAGGATGCCGTATCGATGGACGTTTGATCCACGGACAAGTAGCCAACCTTTGGGCTGGAAAACTAAATGTTTCACGTATTATGGTTGTAGATGACGAAGTTGTCAACAACGACGTTGAAAAGAGTGGTTTGAAACTTGCGACACCACCAGGTGTGAAATTGAGTATTTTGCCAGTTGAGAAAGCTGCAGCCAATATTCTTGCTGGCAAATACGATAGCCAACGTCTCTTTATCGTGGCTCGTAAACCAGACCGCTTCCTTGGTTTGGTAGAAGCAGGTGTACCACTTGAAACCCTAAATGTTGGGAATATGTCTCAAACACCAGAAACTCGTTCTATTACACGTTCTATCAACGTAGTAGACAAGGATGTGGAAGACTTCCACAAACTGGCAGAAAAAGGTGTTAAACTTACTGCTCAGATGGTTCCAAATGATCCAATTTCAGACTTTTTGAGCTTATTAAAATAGGAAAAAAATTTTTAGGAGGTCATTGTTATGATACAATGGTGGCAAATTTTACTTCTCACTTTGTACTCAGCTTATCAAATCTGTGATGAGTTGACGATCGTTTCATCTGCAGGTTCCCCTGTATTTGCTGGTTTCATTACTGGTTTAATCATGGGAGATGTGACTACTGGTTTACTTATCGGTGGTAACTTGCAACTGTTCGTTCTTGGGGTTGGTACCTTCGGTGGTGCTTCTCGTATCGACGCAACTTCTGGTGCGGTTCTTGCGACAGCCTTCTCTGTTTCACAAGGAATTGATGCACCGCTTGCAATTACTACAATCGCTGTACCAGTAGCAGCTCTCTTGACTTACTTCGACGTTCTTGGACGTATGACTACTACCTTCTTCGCTCACCGTGTGGATGCTGCAATCGAACGCTATGACTATAAAGGTATTGAACGCAACTACCTGCTTGGTGCGATTCCTTGGGCTCTATCTCGTGCCCTTCCAGTCTTCTTTGCCCTTGCTTTTGGTGGTGAATTTGTACAAGGCGTAGTAGACTTCGTTACAGAATACCAATGGGTTGCAGATGGCTTGACACTCGCAGGACGTATGCTTCCAGGTCTTGGATTTGCAATCTTGCTTCGTTACCTTCCAGTTAAACGTAACCTTCACTACCTTGCTATGGGATTCGGTTTGACAGCTATGTTGACTGTTCTTTACTCATATGTAACAGGTCTTGGTGGCGCTGTTGCTGGTATCGTAGGTACTCTTCCTGCTGAAGTTGCTGAAAAAATTGGTTTCGTGAACAACTTCAAAGGTTTGTCTATGATTGGTATTTCTATCGTAGGTATTTTCCTTGCAGTGCTTCACTTCAAAAATAGCCAAAAAGTAGCTGTAGCAGCACCTTCTACACCATCAGAAAGTGGGGAAATCGAAGATGACGAATTCTAATTACAAACTTACAAAAGAAGATTTTAATCAAATCAACAAACGTAGCTTGTTTACTTTCCAATTAGGTTGGAACTACGAACGTATGCAAGCTTCTGGTTACCTTTACATGATCTTGCCTCAATTGCGTAAAATGTATGGGGATGGAACTCCTGAATTGAAAGAAATGATGAAAGTTCATACTCAATTCTTCAATACTTCACCATTCTTCCATACCATTATCGCTGGTTTTGACCTTGCCATGGAAGAAAAAGATGGTGTGGGTTCAAAAGACGCCGTTAACGGTATCAAGACAGGTTTGATGGGACCATTTGCTCCTCTTGGGGATACAATCTTTGGTTCACTTGTACCTGCTATCATGGGGTCAGTCGCAGCAACTATGGCTATCGCTGGTCAACCTTGGGGGATCTTCCTTTGGATTGCAGTTGCAGTTGCTTATGACATCTTCCGTTGGAAACAGTTGGAATTTGCTTACAAAGAAGGGGTTAACCTTATCAACAACATGCAAAGTACTTTGACAGCTTTGATTGACGCTGCATCTGTACTTGGTGTCTTCATGATGGGTGCTCTTGTAGCAACAGTGATTAACTTTGAAATTTCTTACAAATGGGCAATCGGTGAGAAGATGATTGACTTCCAAGACATCTTGAACCAAATCTTCCCACGCTTGCTTCCAGCAATCTTTACTGCCTTTATCTTCTGGTTGCTTGGTAAGAAAGGTATGAACTCTACTAAAGCTATCGGTATCATTATCGTACTTGCTTTGGCTCTTTCTGCCTTTGGTAAATTTGTACTTGGAATGGGCGCATAATTTATGACGCAATCATTAATTTTGGTGAGCCATGGTCGCTTCTGTGAGGAGCTTAAAGGTAGCACAGAAATGATTATGGGCCCACAAGACAACATTTACACAGTAGCTCTTCTTCCAGAAGATGGCCCAGAAGACTTTACTGCAAAATTTGAAGCTGCTATTGAAGGATTGGATGATTTCCTAGTCTTTGCGGATCTTCTCGGTGGGACACCTTGTAATGTGGTCAGTCGTTTGATCATGGAAGGTCGTGATATTGACCTTTATGCTGGGATGAATCTTCCAATGGTGATTGAATTTATCAATGCGAGCCTTACAGGCGCAGATGCGGACTACAAGAGTCGTGCTGCAGAAAGCATTGTGAAAGTCAATGACCTGTTAGCGGGCTTCGATGATGAAGAAGATGAATAATACTCTTCGAAAATCAAATTCAAACTACGTCAACGTCGCCTTGCCGTACTCAAGTACAGCCTGCGGCTAGTTTCCTAGTTTGCTCTTTGATTTTCATTGAGTATACGATTTGACAACGTGAAAATCGTTAGAGCATTTTATATAGAATATACATGGGAATGGGGCTTACTCCCATTCCCATCTTTAATAGAAAAAGAGGAACTCAATGCTACATTATACAAAAGAAGACTTGATCGAATTAGGTGCAGAAATCACTACACGTGAAATCTATCAACAGCCTGATGTATGGAAAGAAGCTTTTGAATCATACCAAGCACGCCGTGATGAAATTGCAGCCTTCCTACAAGGGATTGCTGATAAACATGACTATATCAAGGTTATCTTGACAGGTGCGGGGACTTCTGCTTATGTGGGAGAGACCTTGGTACCTTACTTTAAGGAAGTCTATGACGAACGCAAATGGAATTTCAATGCCATTGCGACCACAGATATTGTTGCCAATCCAGAAATCTATTTGAAAAAAGATGTGGCGACTGTCCTTGTATCCTTTGCTCGTAGTGGGAACTCGCCTGAAAGTGTGGCGACTGTTGATTTGGCAAAAGCCTTGGTGGATGAGTTTTATCAAGTGACTATTACTTGCGCAGCAGATGGGAAATTGGCTCTTCAAGCTCATGGAGATGACCGCAATCTCTTGCTTTTGCAACCAGCAGCCTCTAATGACGCTGGCTTTGCCATGACTTCTAGCTTTACCTCTATGATGTTGACAGCTCTCTTGGTCTTTGATCCTACAGAATTTGCTGTTAAGTCTGAACGTTTTGAAGTTGTATCTAGCCTTGCTCGTAAAGTTTTAGACAATGCAGAAGATGTCAAAGAACTTGTTGATTTAGACTTTAACCGTGTCATCTATCTAGGCGCTGGTCCTTTCTTTGGACTTGCTCATGAAGCTCAGCTCAAGATTTTGGAATTAACGGCTGGCCAAGTGGCGACCATGTATGAAAGTCCAGTTGGCTTCCGTCACGGTCCAAAATCACTGATTAACGAAGATACAGTTGTCTTGGTCTTTGGTACAACGACAGACTACACTCGGAAGTACGACTTGGACTTGGTTCGTGAAGTTGCTGGTGATCAGATTGCTCGTCGGATTGTGCTTTTGAGTGATCAAGCCTTTGGTCTTGAAAATGTCAAAGAAGTGGCCCTTGGTTGTGGCGGTGTCTTGAATGATATTTACCGTGTCTTCCCTTACATTGTTTATGCCCAACTCTTTGCCCTATTGACTTCACTCAAGGTAGAAAATAAACCTGATACACCGTCTCCTACAGGTACGGTAAACCGTGTGGTACAAGGTGTTATCATCCACGAATATCAAAAGTAAGACAGTGTTTATGAATTCTTGATAAAGGAGTTTGTAAATCATACAAGTAAACCATAGATTGTCAGTAGGCTTTCTATGGTTTGTTTGCTTGGGAGAAATAGTAAAAGGAGAACAGAATGAAAGCATATACAGAGCGTGTATTTGGAAATGTTGAGGGCAAGGATGTCTTGGCCTATCGATTTGAGACGAACGGTGGCTACCAACTTGAGGTCATGACTTATGGTGCGACCATCTTGCGCTATGTCACACCTGACAAGGCTGGAAATTTTGCTAATGTTATCTTGGGATTTGATGACTTTGACAGCTATGTAGGCAATAGTCCCAAGCATGGAGCGAGCGTAGGTCCTGTGGCAGGCCGTATTGCAGGTGCGACATTTGAGCTAAATGGTACGACCTATGACCTTGAAGTCAACAATGCTAGCAACTGTAACCATAGTGGTTCAACTGGTTGGGATTCGAGCTTGTTTGAACTAGCCGAAGTGAGCGACCATGGCTTGACCCTCTACACAGAGCGTACAGATGGGACAGGAGGATTTCCTGGAAATCTCAAGATTTGGATCAGTTACCACTTGGAAGAAACTGGTGCCTACGAAATCAGCTACAAGGTAACGACCGATCAGGATACGCTGGTTAATCCAACCAACCATAGCTATTTCAACTTGTCTGGTGATTTCACGCAGACGATTGACCGTCATGTCTTCCAACTAAACACAGAGGGCATTTACCCAATCGCTCCCGACGGTGTTCCTGCCAAAACTCCAGATGCTAATCGTGATGTGGTTAAACACATCTACAATGGTGCCTTATTGAAAGACATCTTTGCAGAAGAAGATGAGCAAATCCAGCTGGTATCTGGTTTGGATCATCCATTTGCCCTTCCTGCAGGCCATGACAATGCTGGATTCCTTTATGACCAAAACTCAGGTCGCTTCCTGCTTTTCAAGACAGAAGCTCCTTGCTTTGTAGTCTACACAGCAAACTTTGTGGATGAGAGTGTACTTGTGGCTGGTCAGCCAATGGTGCAGCACAATGGGATTGCCCTTGAAGCGCAAGCTTTACCAGATGCCATTCACAGTGACCTCAAAGACCAAGTCATCCTTAAAGCAGGTCAAACCTTCACAAGTAAGACACGTTATGAACTTGTTGTGAAGTAAAAGAATCATTGCGCCTACTTTTGGGATTTAGGAATAGGTAAGCAAAGACAAATAGTAGGAAAATATGATATAATTAAACGTTGAAAGGTATCTGTTAAGATAATATTCAAACTACAATAAGGAGTAAGAAAGAAAATGAAGAAAATTGTATTTGCTAGTGCCTTGGCTTTGACCTTGGCAGGAGCAGTTTTGACAAATGATGTTTTTGCGAATGACAGACTGGTTGCAACGCAATCTGCTGATGGTAATGTATTGACCTCAGAGGTGCTAAAACCTTCTAGTGGCAATGTTTTGGTTGGAATCAAGGGAGAATTTTTGCCTCCTCATCAACAATCTATTTTAGATGCTATCAATAAAATTCGTAAAGAAGCAGCGGACGAAGGTTTGGTAGATAAGTATGTCCCTGTAAAATGGTCAGTTGACCATGAGAAAACGGCTTTTGTACGCGCTGCTGAGGTATCCGTTGCGCTGAAGGCTGAACGTCTTTCCAGCAAAAACAACTGGACTGCCTTTCCATCTGGTAATAGCCTAAGTGGAGAAGCTTTAGATTTGAATCCTGATGGATTTCTAAAAGCAATTGAAAACTGGCATGCTGAAAAGGCGCACTATGTGGCGAAAAAGAAAGATAAAACATCAAAAGAATTTTCATCTTATTATGAGAACTTGATTAACCCTAAATTTACCCATGTGGGTCTTGCTGCTTTTAAAAATGCAGCTAATCCTCAGAAAGCAGCAACCGTTGCTTTGGCTCTAGGAACTACGACTTCTTCAGAGGAATTGGCTGGTGGATATGGTTCTGCTGTTCAGTACACAGAAGTGACTGCTTCAAACCTTTCAACAGTTAAAAGTAAAGCTATAGTTGTAGAAACACCGCTGAAAGATTTCAGAAAATCCACATCTGATCAGTCTGGCTGGGTGCAGTCTAATGGCAAGTGGTATTTTTATGAGTCTGGTGATGTGAAGACAGGCTGGTTGAAAACAGGTGGTCAATGGTACTACTTGAATGATCTAGGTGTCATGCAGACTGGATTTGTAGAAGTTGATGGATCGGTGTATTATCTAAGTAACTCAGGTGCTATGTTTACAGGCTGGGGAACAGATGGTAGCAGATGGTTCTACTTTGATGGCTCAGGAGCTATGAAAACAGGCTGGTACAAGGAAAATGGTACTTGGTATTACCTTGATGAAGAAGGGATCATGAAGACGGGTTGGTTTAAAGTAGGTCAACACTGGTACTATGCAAATGGTTCAGGCGCTTTGGCTGTTAACACAACAACACCAGATGGTTACCGTGTCAATGCTAATGGTGAATGGGTAAGCTAGGATGAACATGCCGACTGAGAGGTAAGTTATCCGTCTCACTAGCAACAAGAATGAACGATAAGAAAGAGGTTGATGGCGAACATTGACCTCTTTTTTGGAGTGTCTCGAGTCAGTTGCTACTTACTGAAAATAAGAACGAGTCATCATCCATCGCAAATATGCAAGACTATTCCTAATTCAGAAATCAACCTTTTGATATATGGTAATGTGAGTTTTATCTGCAATCGAAAAGCAAATACACACCTTGTCTTTGAAGTCAAGTGAGTATAAAAGAGAAACTCTAAGGGAGAGAATGTAAAGAAATACAAAAGTTTTCAAAACGATTTTCATAAAAACTTTGATAAAACAAATAAAATTCCGAACGAAAATGTAACACAATTGTAATATAAAACACTTGACAAGTATTTACGGGGGGGGTATACTTAATATAGTATAGTCTGAAAATGATTATCAGAAAAGAGGTAAATTTAGATGAATAAGAAAAAAATGATTTTAACAAGTCTAGCCAGTGTCGCTATCTTAGGAGCTGGTTTTGTTGCGTCTCAGCCTACTTTTGTAAGAGCAGAAGACGCTCCCGTAGCTAACCAGTCTCAAGCTAAGAAAGACTACGATGCAGCAATGAAAAAATCTGAAGCTGCTAAGAAAGACTACGATGCAGCAATGAAAAAATCTGAAGCTGCTAAGAAAGAATACGAAGACGCTAAAAAAGTTTTAGCTGAAGCAGAAGCTGATCAGAAAAAATATGAAGACGATCAGAAGAAAACTGAAGAGAAAGCAGAGAAAGCAAAAGCAGCTTCTGAAGAGATAGCTAAGGCAACAGAGGAAGTTCAAAAAGCGGTCCTAGATTATCTAAATGCTATCAGAAATCACGACGAAAATGGGAAAAAATCCGCAGAAGAAGCTGAGAAAAAAGCTAAGGAACACGAAACTGCTGCGAAGGAGAAATTTAATACTATTCAAACAACAATAGTAGTTCCTGAACCAGATAAGTTAGCTGAAACTAAGAAAAAAGCAGAAGAGGCTGAAAAAAATAAACCAGAACTTACTAAGAAAGTAGAAGAAGCTAAAGCAAAAGCAGAAGAAGCTAAAAAAGCAGAAGAAGTAGCTAAGAAAAAATCTGATGAGGCAGCTCAAGAAGAAGAAGTAGCGAAGAAAAAAGTAGAGGCAGAGAAGAAAGAAGCCGAAGCCAAAGAAGAATTAAAAAACTTTTTGAATAAAGTAGAAGAAGCTACTATAGCGGAAATCAATAATAGTGATAAAATCAAGCCTGAAGATAAGCCTAAAGCTATTGAAAAAGCAAAAGAAGCTATCGGGAAAGAATATGTTTTAAAGGCTATTGAGAATGGCGAGTTATCAGCTACTGATCTTCTAGCTGATGTTAATAAAGCTGCTGAAGCGCCTGTATTAACAGAAGAGGACGAAAAGAAAGATAATCTCCCTAATAGCACAAGGCAAGATGGTAAATCTCTAACAGACTTACCTAAAGATATTCAAGATGGAATTAAAAAAGGGGAAGAAAATGATGCTGCACGTCCAGCGTCAGAAAAAGCACAAGATCGTGCTGATGATTTAGGTGATGCTGTAGCTAAACAACAAAAGGAAGTTGATGCTTTAAATAAAGAGACAGCAAGTAAACAACAAATTGCTGTAGCAGTAAAAGCTGCTCTTGAAAAAGCGAAGGAGACTCTGAAAGCTACTGAAGAAGCTAATGCAGATCCCGCTATCATTGAGGGAGCTAAAGCTGCTGTTGAAAAATTATCTCAAGCCGAGATGAAAGCAAATTCTGATTTTCAAGAAGCTGGTAGGAGTTTGGAGCAAGAGGTGTCAATTTTAAATGAATTGATAGACTTGTATAATAAAGCTCTTGAAGAGGTTAAAGAAGAAAAAGCAAAAGAAAAAACAGATGATCAAAGAGCTGAAGAAGACTACGCTCGTAAATCAGAAGAAGCATATAACCGCTTGACTCAACAGCAACCTCCAAAAACTGAAAAACCAGCTGAAATTCCAGCAAAACCAGAGAAAACAGATGATCAACAAGCTGAAGAAGACTATGCTCGTAAATCAGAAGAAGCATATAACCGCTTGACTCAACAGCAACCGCCAAAAACTGAAACTCCAGCACAACCTTCTGTTCCTGCAAGACCATCTAATCCGACATATGTCCCTTCATACTCATCATATGTTCCATCATACAGCTCATATTCTGTAGTAAAACCAGCACAACCAGCCACTCCAAAAACAGGTTGGAAACAAGAAAACGGTATGTGGTATTTCTACAATACTGATGGTTCAATGGCGACAGGATGGCTACAAGACAACGGTTCATGGTACTACCTCAACGCTAGTGGAGCTATGGTAACAGGTTGGCTCCAAAACAATGGCTTATGGTACTACCTCAACGCTAATGGTGCTATGGCGACAGGATGGCTCCAATACAATGGTTCATGGTACTACCTCAACGCTAACGGCGCTATGGCAACAGGTTGGGCTAAAGTCAACGGTTCATGGTACTACCTAAATGCTAACGGTTCAATGGCAACAGGTTGGGTGAAAGATGGAGATACCTGGTACTATCTTGAAGCATCAGGTGCTATGAAAGCGAGCCAATGGTTCAAAGTATCAGATAAATGGTACTATGTCAATGGCTCAGGTGCCCTCGCAGTCAATACAACTGTAGACGGATATACTGTCAATGCCAATGGTGAATGGGTAAACTAAACCTAATATAACTAGTTAATACTTACTTCCTATGAGTATCCTTTAAAGTATTCCCTACAAATACCATATCCTTTCAGTAGATACTATACTCTTGTAGGAAGTTTAGATTAAAAAATAACTCTGTAATCTCTAGCCGGATTTATGGCGCTAGAGACTACGGAGTTTTTTGATTGGTAAAGAATGGTGGTACTCAAGAGATTCTTAGTTTGCTATTTGATTTGGAAATTACAAATTCTTTCTCTTCTTGGCATTTTTGGTCAGGGAAACCTGGTAAGTATCTTGTTCTTTAGTGAGGTAATTGATGACTTGAAAATCATCGGTTTGAGCCTTGAAATCCACTTCGTAGACAGTGGTGACTTGTTCTCCATCATTGCTGGTATCAATCGAGATGAGGTCTAACTCAGTACAGAATTGTGCCAGTCCAGATTGGATAGTTTGAAGTTTCTCTTCTTGGTTCGCAATTGTGATGGTTAATAGTCTGCGACGTTGGTGGTTGCTCTTGCTTTGTTGTTTCTCTAAAAGAAGCCATACTGCTAAGATAAAGACAGTGAAGAGAACAGCTAAGGTTAGGTAGCCTGTCCCTGCCGCCAGCCCGATAATCATGGCAAGAAAGATAGCAATTAGTTCCCGTGAGCCACTGGTGGCTGAACGGAAACGAATAAGGCTAAAGGTTCCTGCAACGGCGATAGAGGTTCCTAGGCTGCCATTTACCAGAAAGATGACCAAGGTCATCAAGCAGGGGAGTAGGGTCAAACTAACAGCAAATTCCCGTGTATAGAGGGTACGGTGTTTGTAGGCCCATGTCAGAGCCAAACCTAAAATCAGGCTGACCAAGAGAGCCAGAAAGAGCTGGATAGGATTGGCAGTAGCAGTTGTGTCGTTGAAAATAGAATTAAAAAGATTAGACATAAGTAGTACCTACACTTTCTGTGCTTGGTCGTGGGCTATAGTCCAGCCCCTGAGACTTGTGGTAGGCGCAGCTGTATTTTGAAAACTTCTGCTCTACCAGTCCATATTGGTCGAGAATATCTTGTAGCCATTGGGGTTTTCTACCTGGAGCTTTAATTTCCATGATGACAATGTCCTCGTTTAGTAGAGGGAAACCGTCCTTTCCTGAGAATAAACTGACATTCTCATCGCGATAGGTTAGATTTTGGTCAATGGTGACACGAATTTTATTGTAGGGAAATCCGCTAATTTCTTTCTTTTCCTTGAGAGAAAAGCGGTCGTAGTAGATATACATACGAGGGATGATGGCTTGCTGATATTCCTCTTGGAGTTGCTGGATTTTTTCAATCATCATTTGGTCCTTGATGCTGCTATCCAGCTGTCCTTTAGTCATAAACTGGGTGATAGACTGGGGAGTCGACAAGAGACGATATTTTCGCCCGACACCAGTCCTGTCCTTGGATTTGATTTCTAAAAATACCTGACTATCGGGCTGGACTTGACTGAGATAGGTTCGCATCCGAATCTTTTCTTTACGCTTAGTACCTTGGCTATCATCCTGAATCATATCAAATTGCTCTGTATCAAAGTAGATGTTAGAAATGGTCGAAGTTGGATAATCATCCTCGACGAGGTATGTTTTTAAGTCTTCTATTAAATTAGTCAAGTCAGTCTTGGCAACGATATATTTGGTTTCAATTCGTTTAAAGCTTGTTTCAATTGGTTTCATAAATCCTGTCTCCTTGATCAAACTGTTTCAGCACTCTATCTTATTAGAAGATATATGTGTCTGGGCAAGTTGAACTTGCCTGTGACTAGTCTAGGGAACTTTCCTAAAACTTTTGTTAAAGATAACTTAACTGAAACTGAACTTAAGAAAACTTTCAGAAAAAGTTCAGATTTTTTTCAGACTCCCCCTGTAAACTAAGCTCAAGCTAAATGAAGGCGAGGAAAAAGTATGAAATCAAAAAAATGGACTCTAATCTTAACCAGTTTAACAGCTTTGACCTTGATGACAGCTTGTGGGCAGTCAACGACCAAGTCAAGTACAACTGCGGCGGCAGATACCACTGCCATCACAACTTCAGCTAAAAACAGTCAATCTTCTTACTTTACAGAAAAGGACTACGACACTTCTTATGATGAAAATACAATCTCTAAGATTGAATTGTCGGGCTCATCTGCAAGTGTCTCTGGAGACGGTGTGACAGTTTCTGGCTCAACAGTGACTATCTCAAAAGCAGGTACCTATGTCATTTCTGGTCAGTCTGACGGAGTGCAAATTAAAATTGCAGCTGATAAGTCTGATGATGTGAAACTTGTTCTCAAAGGCGCGACCATGACCAACACAGATGCGGCTATTTCGGCGACATCAGCCGGTCATGTCTACCTCACTTTAGCAGAAGGGACGACAAACAGTCTCTCTGACTCAAGCTCTAACAGTGATGAAAAGGCAAATGCCGCTCTCTTTTCTAAGGTTGATTTGACCATCAATGGTTCAGGAACTCTCAATGTAGATGGCAAGAAAAGCAATGCTATCAAGGCTAACGACACCCTCCACATCATGGGTGGAACCATTAACGTTACATCAGTAGGCGATGCCTTTAATGTCAATGATGAACTTAACATCACTGGTACGACCATGACGATCGATGCCAAGGAAGATGGTGTCAAAGTTGACAATGATGACGATATGACTGTGGGAAATATGTATTTGGCGAACAATACCATGACAGTTACAGCAGGCGATGATGGCATTCACGCTTCTGGCAATCTAGTGATTGATAGTGGTACTTACACAGTCAAGAATGCGACTGAAGGAATTGAAGGAAAATCCATTACGATCAATGGTGGCGATATCAATGTCTACTCGACAGATGATGGAGTCAATGCAGCTAATAAAAATGCCCAGCAAAGTGACATTTACTTTACCATGACAGGTGGAAATCTAACTGTAGAAGTTGGTCAAGGGGATACAGATCCAATTGACTCAAACGGGAATATCACGGTCACAGGCGGAACCATTAAATTGATAGGACAATCAGGCTTTGACTTTGATGGAACAGCAACCTATACAGGTGGGGATATTTACATCAACGGCGAAAAACAAACTGATATTGTCAATTCTATGCCTGGAGGCGGCGGTCCAGCCCCTGGCGGACGAGGATAAACAAAAACGAGACTGGGCAAGAAGTCTTTGAAATCAGAAAAACGCATAGTATCAGGTCAGAGAAACCTTGGTACTATGCGTTTTATTGTGGGGAGATTTACTTCATTTTCTACTGAAATTGAGTTTTTGCCCAACATCGTTTTGTCCTGCTATTTGAGTTGTTCTACTTGACTCCAAGTAAAAAAGGAGTATAATGTTGTAATGGATAATGTTACAATAAAAAAGAACAAAGGAGAAATAGATGACCTACGCATACAATAGTAAGATTTATTTGGCAGAGGCAGTTTTAAATGTTAAGGATTTGGCAAGTCAGACTGCCTTCTATCATCAGATTCTAGGCTTGGAAATCCTTTCTCAGACAGAATCTGAAAGTATTTTAGGAGCTGGTGGAAAGGCTTTGGTTCATTTACTGAAAACAGACAGGCTAGAGGGGGTGCAAGATCACTATGGTCTCTATCACATAGCTATCCTTTTACCAAGTCGTGAGGATTTGGCAAATCTGTTTAAGCATATAGCAGAGCTGCAAATTCAGCTAGTCGGCGGGGCGGATCATGGCTACAGTGAAGCAATCTACCTGGAAGATTTAGAAGGGAATGGGATTGAAATTTATCGTGATAAGCCTGTAGAGGACTGGGATATTCGTGAGGATGGGCGCATTGTCGGAGTGACTGAAGCCTTATCTGCTCAAGAAATATATGAGATGGGACGTAAAGTAGAACCTTTTGAGATAGCCTCTGCTACGCGCATGGGGCATATCCATCTTTCTGTCAGGGATAGTCGAAAATCCAGCCAGTTTTATCAAAAGGTTTTAGGACTAGAGGATAAATTTAGTCTACTTAGTGCTAGTTGGATTGCGTCTGGGGATTATCATCATCATTTAGCGGTCAACGAGTGGGGAGGAAAAAGGCTAACCAGACGTGAACAAGGTTTACCCGGATTGGCCTACTATGTCATTGAAGTCGCAAGCAAAGAAGAACTTCTAGCAATTGCGCACCGAGGACAAGAAGTTGAAGCGCCTATCAAGTGGCTGACATCAACTCAGTTGGAAGTGACAGACCCAGACGGAATTGTGACCCGTATTCGCTTAGTTAGATAGGATGTGATAAAGACCAGCATCTAATACTCAATGAAAATTAAAGAGCAAACTAGGAAACTAGCCGCAGGCTGCTCAAAACACCGTTTTGAGGTTGCAGATAGAACTGACGAAGTCAGTAACATATATACGGCAAGGCGACGTTGACGCGGTTTGAAGAGATTTTCGAAGAGTACAAATTGTAGAAAGTGCTCCTTATCCTAGTCAGATATGTAAATATTTTGATACAATGGTAGGAAATAAGGAGAAGAATACAATGACTAGTGAATACCAGAAAATGATAGCAGGAGAGGTTTACCGTCCATCGGATCCAGAACTGCGTGCCTTGGCTCAGGCTTCTCGCCAAAAACAGGCTGCCTTTAACAAGGAAGAAGACCCCTTAAAGGGAGCTGAAATCATTAAGGCTTGGTTTGGTTCGACTGGACAAAATCTATATGTCAATCCACGCCTAGTGGTCGATTATGGGGTCAATATTCATCTAGGGGAAAATTTTTATTCTAATTGGAACTTGACCATGCTGGATGTTTGTCCGATTCGTATTGGAGACAATGCCATGATTGGTCCCAACTGTCAGTTCTTGACTCCACTTCATCCGCTGGATCCACATGAGCGTAATTCAGGTATTGAGTACGGTAAGCCTATCACAATCGGAGACAATTTCTGGGCTGGTGGTGGCGTCATTGTCCTGCCTGGAGTCACACTTGGAAATAATGTCGTCGCAGGAGCAGGGGCAGTGATTACCAAGTCCTTTGGGGACAATGTTGTATTAGCTGGCAACCCTGCGCGCGTGATTAAGGAAATACCTGTGGAATAGAAGTAAAAAAGGAACAGCGGGTGTTGTTTCTTTTCTGTCATTCCCTTGTTCTTCTATAATGGAGAAAAAGGGAGTGGAGATAAAAACTTCTTCTATATTTTTTACCCAACCCACATTTACCTACTCTATATCTTAGCAAGTCTGCTTCATTGATCAATTTTAAATCATCTTGTAACTGGGATGCTTTTTGATGCAAGAAGTACTAGTGTAGGAGAGAGTTTTTGTGGATGACTAGATGATGTCAATGATTTTTTCTATTTATTTTCAGTCAAAGATGATACAATAGTAAGGTCGCAAACACTAGACTGCGCAGGCAGGAGGTGATCTTATGTGCGTTTTCATCGAACTTGTCTTGCTACCTATTCTTGCTGGTACACTAGCGAATGTCTTATCGGAGTGGCTTATCCGATTTGTAGCAAGCAAATGCGACAAGAAAAAGAAATAGCCTGAGCGCCTTGAGCAAGCGCAAAAAAACACCACTGGCGGCAACCGGTGGTGTTTTCTTATGTGCTTATTTCATCGAACTTTTAAGCAAGTCCATTGTACCATTAAAAAGAGTCTCTGTCAAAAATATTGTTATTGTATTGTTTCTCTCCTCAGTTTATCAGCCCCTCCTTGACACTCCGTCGATTTTTGATACAATAGTACAAAATTAGAGGAGGCAGGCTATGATTCAGAAACATGCGATTCCTATTTTAGAGTTTGATGACAATCCTCAGGCAGTCATCATGCCTGATCACGAAGGGCTGGACTTGCACTTGCCCAAGAAATGTGTCTATGCATTTTTAGGTGAAGAGATTGACCGCTATGCGAGGGAAGTAGGGGCGGACTGTGTCGGCGAATTCATTTCTGCCACCAAGACCTATCCAGTCTATGTCGTGAACTACAAAGGCGAGGAGATTTGTCTGGCTCAGGCTCCTGTTGGTTCAGCTCCAGCAGCCCAGTTTATGGATTGGTTGATTGGCTATGGTGTGGAGCAGATTATTTCCACAGGTACCTGTGGTGTGCTAGCCGATATAGAGGAAAATGCCTTTCTAGTCCCTGTTCGCGCTCTGCGAGATGAAGGAGCCAGTTACCACTATGTGGTACCTTCTCGTTATATGGAAATGCAGCCAGAGGCTATTGCTGCTATTGAGCGAGTTTTGGAAGTCAGAGGGATCCCCTATGAAGAAGTCATGACCTGGACGACAGATGGTTTTTACCGAGAAACGACTGAAAAGGTGGCTTATCGTAAGGAAGAAGGCTGTGCTGTTGTGGAGATGGAGTGTGCTGCGCTTGCGGCAGTAGCTCAATTACGAGGAGTTCTTTGGGGAGAGTTGTTGTTTACAGCTGATTCCTTAGCAGACTTGAACCAGTACGATAGTCGTGACTGGGGCTCGGAAGCTTTCGAAAATGCCTTGGAACTCTGCCTTGAAATATCCTTTCAGATCTAACTCCTCTCCTTCTTTTTATGGTACAATGGATGTATGTTATTCAAATTATCTAAGGAAAAAATAGAGCTAGGCTTATCTCGTTTATCGCCAGCCCGTCGTATTTTTTTGAGTTTTGCCTTGGTCATTTTACTAGGTTCTCTCCTTTTGAGTTTGCCTTTTGTCCAAGTTGAAAGCTCACGAGCGACTTATTTTGATCATCTCTTTACAACTGTATCCATGGTCTGTGTGACAGGTCTTTTTACCCAGCCTGTCGCTGACACCTACAATATTTGGGGTCAGCTCATTTGTATGTTCTTGATTCAGATTGGTGGTCTGGGGCTCATGACCTTTATTGGGGTTTTCTATATCCAGAGCAAGCAAAAGCTTAGTCTTCGTAGCCGTGCAACTATTCAGGATAGTTTTAGTTATGGAGAGACTCGATCTTTGAGAAAGTTTGTCTATTCTATTTTTCTCACGACTTTTTTGGTTGAGGGTTTAGGAGCTTTATTCCTCAGTTTTCGTTTTGTTCCTCAACTTGGCTGGGGGCGCGGTCTCTTTAGTGCTATTTTTCTAGCTATATCCGCCTTCTGTAATGCAGGTTTTGATAATTTTGGAAGTACGAGCTTGATTGCTTTTCAGACTGATCCCTTGGTCAATCTGGTCATCGCAGGCTTGATTATCACAGGTGGTCTTGGATTTATGGTCTGGTTTGACCTTGCTACGCATATAGGGAAAAAGAAAAAAGGGCGCCTGCATTTTCACACCAAACTGGTTTTATTACTGACGGTGGGGCTACTAGCTTTTGGGACGGTGAGCAGTCTCGCTCTTGAATGGAACAATGCAGGGACGATTGGCAATCTCCCTGTTGCAGATAAGGTCTTGGTCAGCTTTTTCCAAACTGTCAGCATGAGAACGGCTGGTTTTGGGACAATTGATTACAGCATGGCTCGTCCTGTTACCTTATTGATTTATATCTTGCAGATGTTTTTAGGTGGGGCTCCAGGAGGAACAGCTGGGGGGCTCAAGATTACCACATTTTTTGTCCTCTTGGTCTTTGCACGAAGTGAGCTTCTAGGCTTACCTCATGCCAATGTCGCTCGACGGACGATTGCGCCACGAACCGTTCAAAAATCCTTTAGTGTCTTTATTATCTTTTTGATGACCTTCTTGCTGGGCTTGATTTTACTAGGGATCACAGCCAAGGGCAATCCTCCCTTTATCCACCTCATATTTGAAACCATTTCTGCTCTTGGGACAGTCGGAGTGACGGCAAATTTAACTCCAGATTTAGGGAAATTAGCTCTAAGTGTGATTATGGTTCTCATGTTTATCGGACGAATTGGTCCCTTGACCCTGCTGGTCAGTCTAGCAGATTACCATCCAGAAAAGAAAGATATGATTCACTATATGAAAGCAGATATTAGTATTGGTTAAGAAAGGAAAGAGCATGTCAGATCGTACGATTGGAATTTTAGGCTTGGGAATTTTTGGGAGCAGTGTCCTAGCTGCCCTAGCCAAGCAGAATATGAATATTATCGCTATTGATGACCACGCAGAGCGCATCAATCAGTTTGAGCCAGTTTTGGCGCGTGGAGTGATTGGTGACATCACAGATGAAGAATTATTGAGATCAGCAGGGATTGATACCTGCGATACCGTTGTAGTCGCAACAGGTGAAAATCTGGAGTCGAGTGTGCTTGCAGTTATGCACTGTAAGAGTTTGGGGGTACCGACTGTTATTGCCAAGGTCAAAAGCCATACAGCTAAGAAAGTGCTAGAAAAGATTGGAGCTGATTCGGTTATCTCGCCAGAGTATGAAATGGGGCAGTCCCTAGCACAGACCATTCTTTTCCATAATAGTGTTGATGTCTTTCAGTTGGATAAAAATGTCTCTATTGTGGAGATGAAAATTCCTCAGTCTTGGGCAGGTCAAAGTTTGAGTGAATTAGACCTCCGTGGCAAATACAATCTGAATATTTTGGGTTTCCGAGAGCAGGAAAATTCCCCATTGGATGTTGAATTTGGACCAGATGACCTCTTGAAGGCAGACACCTATATTTTGGCAGTCATCAACAACCAGTATTTGGATACCCTAGCAGCATTGAATTCGTAAAAGAGGGAGCTTCCCTCTTTTTTGATTCCCAAGATAGCAAATAGAGATAGCACCCCTTGTATTCTAGTAAAAATTCTTCAAAGGCTGGACTTTATGGTAAAATAGAAAGAAGTGACAAGAGAGAGTAATACTCAATGAAAATCAAAGATCAAACTAGGAAACTAGCCGCAGTCAGCTCAAAACACTGTTTTGAGGTTGTAGATAAGACTGACGCAGTCAGCTCAAAACACCGTTTTGAGGTTGTGGATAGAACTGACGCAGTCAGCTCAAAACACCGTTTTGAGGTTGCAGATAGAACTGACGAAGTCAGTAACATATATACGGCAAGGCGACGTTGACGCGGTTTGAAGAGATTTTCGAAGAGTATAAGAAAAAATCAGTCCCCTAAAGGAGCAGATTATGAAGTTATTGTCTATCGCCATTCCTAGCTATAATGCTGCAGCCTATCTTCATTACTGTGTGGAGTCGCTAGTGATTGGTGGTGAGCAAGTTGAGATTTTGATTATCAATGACGGGTCTCAGGACCAGACTCAGGAAATCGCTGAGCGTTTAGCTAGCAAGTATCCTAACATCGTTAGAGCCATCTATCAGGAAAATAAAGGCCATGGCGGTGCGGTCAATCGTGGCTTGGCAGAGGCTTCTGGGCGCTATTTTAAAGTAGTTGACAGTGATGACTGGGTGGATCCTCGTGCCTACCTAAAAATTCTTGAAACCTTGCAGGAACTTGAGAGCAAGGGTCAAGAGGTTGATGCCTTTGTGACCAATTTTGTCTATGAAAAGGAAGGTCAGTCTCGTAAGAAGAGTATGAGTTATGAGTCAGTCTTGCCTGTTCAGCAGATTTTTGGCTGGGACCAGGTCGGAAATTTCTCCAAAGGCCAGTATATCATGATGCACTCGCTGATTTACCGGACAGATTTGTTGCGAGCGAGCCAGTTCCAATTGCCTGAGCATACTTTTTATGTCGATAATCTCTTTGTTTTTACCCCCCTTCAGCAGGTTAAGACCATGTACTATTTGCCTGTCGATTTCTATCGTTATTTGATTGGGCGTGAGGACCAGTCTGTCAATGAGCAAGTGATGATTAAGCGCATTGACCAGCAACTCAAGGTCAATCGACTCTTGGTAGACCAGCTTGACTTGTCCCAAGTGAGTCATCCCAAAATGAAAGAATACTTGCTGAATCATATTGAGATTACGACGGTGATTTCCAGTGCCCTACTCAACCGAGCTGGAACAGCGGAGCATCTGGCCAAAAAACGGGAGCTGTGGACCTATATTCAGCAGGAAAATCCAGAGGTCTTTCATGCTATTCGCAAAACCATGCTCAGCCGTTTGACCAAACATTCGGTCTTGCCAGCCCGCAAACTTTCCAATGTCGTCTATCAAATCACCAAATCTGTTTATGGATTTAATTGATATAAGTATTTTATAAGAGGGATTTAAGAAAAATTTTAACTTTTTCTTAGTCCTTTTTAATTTTAGGAGATTATACTAGAGTCATCAAATAAAGAAAAACTCTAAGGAGAATCCTATGAAATTCAATCCAAATCAAAGATATACTCGTTGGTCTATTCGCCGTCTTAGTGTCGGTGTTGCCTCAGTTGTTGTGGCCAGTGGCTTTTTTGTCCTAGTTGGTCAACCAAGTTCTGTACGTGCCGATGGGCTCAATCCAACCCCTGCTCAAGTCTTACCTGAAGGGGAATCGGTAACGAAAGAGGGTGACTTAGCAGAAACTCAGGGAGACACCGTTCTTGCTCAAGCGAAACCTGAGGCCGTTGCTGGAAATACGAATTCACTTCCGACACCTACAGAAGGAACTGAAGTGAGCGAGGAAACAAGCCCTTCTCGTCTGGATACACTTTTTGAAAAAGGTGAAGAACCTCAAGAAAATCCAGAGCTAACAGATGTCTTAAAAGCAGCTGTAGATACAGCTGATGTGGATGGGACACAAGCAACTCCAGCAGATATTGAAAAAGCTGTCGATGAGGATGTTAAAGACAGTATTGATGTCCCAGCGGGCTACCTAGAACAAGCCAAAGTTCCCGGTCCTTTCTTGGCTGGTGTAAACAAACCGCTTAAATATGAACTTTTCGCAGGCGATGGTATGTTGACTCGTCTCTTGCTCAAGGCATCCGACAAGGCTCCATGGTCAGATAATGGTAAGGATAAAAATGAAAAAATTCCACCAGTGAAAAATTTACCTGATGGTAAGTATTACTATCAAGTATCTTTGAATGGTAACACTGAAGGTAAGAAGGATCAAGATCTATTAGATACACTTCGTACGAATGGTACAAATACCTATGAAGCTACCCTGACTGTCTATGAAGCAGACGGAGATAAACCTGATTTGACTAAGGTTGTCAAGACACGTAATGTCAATATTACTTTGAACGGTCTTGTAACAAAAAGCGATGTCAAATCTGCAGTTGAGAACAACGTTAAAGACAGTATCGATGTTCCAGCAGCTTATCTTGAAAAAGCTGAAGGAAAAGGTCCTTTCACTGCCGGTGTAAACCAAGTAATTCCTTATGAACTCTTCGCTGGTGATGGTATGTTGACTCGTCTATTACTAAAAGCTTCTGATAAGGCTCCTTGGTCTGATAATGGTACAGCTAAAAATCCTGCTTTATCTCCATTAGGAGAAAATGTGAAAACAAAAGGTCAATATTTCTATGAAGTAGACTTAAATGGCAATACTGTTGGTAAACAAGGTCAAGATTTAATTGATCAGCTTCGTGCTAATGGTACTCAAACTTATAAAGCTACTGTTAAAGTTTACGGAAATAAAGACGGTAAAGCTGACTTGACTAATCTAGTTGCTACTAAAAATGTAGACATCAACATCAATGGATTAGTTGCTAAAGAAACTGTCGAAAAAGCTGTTAAAGATAACGTTAAAGACAGTATTGATGTTCCTGCTGCTTATCTTGAAAAAGCTGAAGGAAAAGGTCCTTTCACTGCCGGTGTAAACCAAGTAATTCCTTATGAACTCTTCGCAGGTGATGGTATGTTGACTCGTCTCTTGCTCAAAGCTTCTGATAAGGCTCCATGGTCTGATAATGGTGTAGCTAAAAATCCTGCTTTATCTCCATTAGGAGAAAATGTGAAAACAAAAGGTCAATATTTCTATGAAGTAGACTTAAATGGCAATACTGTTGGTAAACAAGGTCAAGATTTAATTGATCAGCTTCGTGCTAATGGTACTCAAACTTATAAAGCTACTGTTAAAGTTTACGGAAATAAAGACGGTAAAGCAGATTTGACTAATCTAGTTGCTACTAAAAATGTAGACATCAACATCAATGGATTAGTTGCTAAAGAAACTGTCGAAAAAGCTGTTAAAGATAACGTTAAAGACAGTATCGATGTTCCAGCAGCCTACCTAGAAAAAGCTAAGGGCGAAGGTCCATTCACAGCCGGTGTCAACCATGTGATTCCATACGAACTCTTCGCAGGCGATGGCATGTTGACTCGTCTCTTGCTCAAAGCATCTGACAAGGCTCCATGGTCAGATAATGGCGACGCTAAAAACCCAGCCCTATCTCCACTAGGTGAAAACGTGAAGACCAAAGGTCAATACTTCT
This sequence comes from Streptococcus mitis, assembly GCF_965111725.1. Classification (GTDB taxonomy): domain Bacteria; phylum Bacillota; class Bacilli; order Lactobacillales; family Streptococcaceae; genus Streptococcus; species Streptococcus mitis_DV. The sequence goes on from NZ_OZ217341.1 coordinate 103,229, forward strand.
ATCAAGTAGCCTTAGACGGAAACGTAGCTGGTAAAGAAAAACAAGAACTCATTGACCAGTTCCGAGCAAACGGTACTCACACTTACAGCGCTACAGTCAATGTCTATGGCAACAAAGATGGTAAAGCAGATTTGACAAACATCGTAGCAACTAAAAAAGTTACTATTAACATAAACGGTTTAATTTCTAAAGAAACTGTCGAAAAAGCCGTTGCAGACAACGTTAAAGACAGTATCGATGTTCCAGCAGCCTACCTAGAAAAAGCCAAGGGCGAAGGTCCATTCACAGCCGGTGTCAACCATGTGATTCCATACGAACTCTTCGCAGGTGATGGCATGTTGACTCGTCTCTTGCTTAAGGCATCTGACAAGGCTCCATGGTCAGATAATGGCGACGCTAAAAACCCAGCCCTATCTCCACTAGGTGAAAACGTGAAGACCAAAGGTCAATACTTCTATCAAGTAGCCTTGGACGGAAACGTAGCTGGCAAAGAAAAACAAGAACTCATTGACCAGTTCCGAGCAAACGGCACTAAAACTTACAGCGCTACAGTCAAAGTCTATGGCAACAAAGACGGTAAAGCAGATTTGACAAACATCGTAGCAACTAAACAAGTTACTATTAAGATAAATGTTAAAGAAACATCAGGCACAGCAAATGGTTCATTCTCACCTTCTAACTCTGGTTCTGGCGTGACTCCGATGAATCACAATCATGCTACAGGTGCGACTCATCAAACAGCTGCTGACCATAAGGACATGATGGCACCAGCCAAAGAGACTGATAAAGCAATGCCAGCAAATGATCAAATGGAAAAATCAGGTATGAAGACTGAGACTCCAGCTCCAAGTGCTACAGATAGCATGCCTGCTGACACCATGACAAGCTCTACCAATACGATGGCAGGTGAAAACATGGCTGCTTCTGCTAACAAGATGGCTGATACGATGATGTCAGACAAGATGATGTCAGATGATAAAGCTATGCTACCAAATACTGGTGAAGCTCAAACATCAATGGCAAGTATTGGTTTCCTTGGGCTTGCGCTTGCAGGTTTACTCGGTGGTCTAGGTTTGAAAAACAAAAAAGAAGAAAACTAATCAGCTAAGGAAATAAATGATGGATAGTGGGCTGACTAAGGCTAGTTTACCAACTCAATCAGCTATCAGGACTTTCTTTCAATAGCAGATTAAAATCATCGTAAAACAATAAAAATAGTGTTATACTTAAAGCAGTATAGCACTGTTTTTATCAAAGGAGAGACAGATGGGAAAGACAATTTTACTCGTTGACGACGAGGTAGAAATCACAGATATTCATCAGAGATACTTAATTCAGGCAGGTTATCAGGTCTTGGTAGCCCATGATGGACTGGAAGCGCTAGAGCTGTTCAAGAAAAAACCGATTGATTTGATTATCACAGACGTCATGATGCCTCGGATGGATGGTTATGATTTAATCAGTGAGGTTCAATACTTATCACCAGAGCAGCCTTTCCTATTTATTACTGCTAAGACCAGTGAACAGGACAAGATTTACGGCCTGAGCTTGGGAGCAGATGATTTTATTGCTAAGCCCTTTAGCCCTCGTGAGCTGGTTTTGCGTGTCCACAATATTTTGCGCCGCCTTCATCGTGGGGGCGAAACAGAGCTGATTTCCCTTGGCAATCTGAAAATGAATCATAGTAGTCATGAAGTTCAAATAGGAGAAGAAATGCTGGATTTAACTGTTAAATCATTTGAATTGCTGTGGATTTTAGCTAGCAATCCAGAGAGAGTTTTCTCCAAGACAGACCTCTATGAAAAGGTTTGGCAAGAAGACTATGTGGATGATACCAATACCTTGAATGTGCATATCCATGCTCTTCGACAGGAGTTGGCAAAATATAGTAGTGACCAAACGCCCACTATTAAGACAGTTTGGGGGTTGGGATATAAGATAGAGAAACCGAGAGGACAAACATGAAACTAAAAAGTTATATTTTGGTTGGATATATTATTTCAACCCTCTTAACCATTTTGGTTGTTTTTTGGGCTGTTCAAAAAATGCTGATTGAGAAAAGCGAGATTTACTTTTTGCTTGGGATGACCATCGTTGCCAGCCTTGTCGGTGCTGGGATTAGTCTCTTTCTCCTATCACCGGTCTTTACGTCGTTGGGCAAACTCAAGGAACATGCCAAGAGGGTAGCGGACAAGGATTTTCCTTCAAATTTGGAGGTTCAAGGCCCTTTAGAATTTCAACAATTAGGCCAAGCTTTTAATGAAATGTCCCATGATTTGCAGGCTAGCTTTGATTCCTTGGAAGAAAGCGAACGAGAAAAGGGCTTGATGATTGCTCAACTTTCGCATGATATTAAGACTCCTATCACTTCAATCCAAGCGACGGTAGAAGGGATTTTGGATGGGGTTATCAAGGAAGGAGAACAGGACCATTATCTAGCAACCATTGGGCGCCAGACGGAAAGGCTCAATAAACTGGTTGAGGAGTTGAATTTTTTGACCCTAAACACAGCTAGAAATCAGGCGGATATGACTAGTAAAGACAGCATCTTTCTGGACCAGCTCTTAATTGAGTGCATGAGTGAATTTCAGTTCTTGATTGAGCAGGAGAGAAGAGATGTCCACTTGCAGGTAATCCCAGAGTCTGCCCGGATTGAGGGAGATTATGCTAAGCTTTCTCGTATCTTGGTGAATCTGCTCAATAACGCTTTTAAATACTCTGCTCCAGGAACCAAGCTGGAAGTGGTGGCTAAGCTGGAGAAGAACCAGCTTTCAATCAGTGTGACCGATGAGGGACAGGGGATTGCCCCAGAGGATTTGGAGAATATTTTCAAACGCCTTTATCGTGTAGAAACTTCGCGTAATATGAAAACAGGTGGTCATGGCTTAGGGCTTGCGATTGCGCGTGAATTGGCCCATCAATTGGGTGGAGAAATCACAGTTGCCAGCCAGTACGGCCTAGGAAGTACCTTTACCCTTGTTCTCAACATCTCTGGCAATGAAAATAAAGCTTAAAAACCCTTTACAAATCCAGCTATTCATGGTAGAATGGATTTTGTGCGAAATATCAGCAGGAAAGCATGAAGCTCGTCAACAGGTGTCTTATGATAAGTAACCTTGGCTGTTTAGGCGAAGGGCATCTGCACGAATCAGGGCTTTCTAAGTGACTATTTCCACCGAAATATTATTTATATCAGGAGGACATTCACATGTCACGTTATACAGGACCATCTTGGAAACAAGCTCGTCGCCTTGGCCTTTCACTTACAGGTACAGGTAAAGAATTGGCACGTCGTAACTACGTACCAGGACAACACGGACCAAACAACCGTTCTAAATTGTCAGAATACGGTTTGCAATTGGCTGAAAAACAAAAACTTCGTTTCACTTACGGTGTAGGTGAAAAACAATTCCGTAACTTGTTCGTACAAGCTACAAAAATCAAAGGCGGAATCCTAGGTTTCAACTTCATGCTTCTTTTGGAACGTCGTTTGGATAACGTTGTTTACCGTCTTGGTCTTGCGACTACTCGTCGTCAAGCTCGTCAATTCGTAAACCACGGTCACATCCTTGTTGACGGAAAACGCGTTGATATCCCATCATACCGCGTAACTCCAGGTCAAGTGATCTCAGTTCGTGAAAAATCATTGAAAGTTCCAGCAATCCTTGAAGCAGTAGAAGCTACTCTTGGACGTCCAGCATTCGTATCATTCGACGCTGAAAAATTGGAAGGTTCATTGACTCGCTTGCCAGAACGCGACGAAATCAACCCAGAAATTAACGAAGCACTTGTCGTTGAATTCTACAACAAAATGCTTTAAGATAAGACTTTATATTGTAAGAAGCCTACAACAGTGGGCTTTTTGCTTTGTCTTAAAATGTTGATTTCTGGGTTTGTCATCATTTTTGTCATCACTTATAACGAACTAACAGCTTTCTCATAAAATGAGACGGCTGTTTTTGCTCCTTCTTTGGTAGCATGGACATAAGTGTTTAAAGTCATAGAGATATTAGAGTGACCTAATCTGTATTGTGAGTCTTTGGCTTCTATGCCAGCATATAGCATGATTGTGGCGTGAGTGTGTCGGAAACCGTGGAAACTAATATCGGGAACACCAGCATGTTTGAAACGTGTGTTTAAACGAGTTGATAGTGTTTTATTGTTTGGGTATTGAGGAAATAAGAAAAGTTTAAGTCTGTTATTTTAAATTTGATGTTTACAAAATGATAAGCAGATAAGCAAAGTAATAACTTGCCTTAGTTGTTCGCAGAATGACAAGGAGATAGGAGAGATAAAAATGTCTCTTAATTCCTTATCAAATAGTATGGAGAATGGACTTGAACCAAGAGTGAACGCCGAGAAAATGCAAAAAAAAGCACTTAGAAAAATCTAAGCGCTCAAGAGTAGTGGACGGTGTGCCTGTCCCGTCATCTCATACTATGAAGTTGCGTAGCGACACTATCATTTCTACCTCACTTCTCTTTAAACTAATTATATCATAAAGGAGCGAACTAATGGAGCTGGATAAGTTTAAAACGATGATGAACGTCAGAGAGCGGATGACTTACTTTCTACGTTTCCAGAGGATGGCAGGGAGTGAAAACCAAGTTACAATAGACGAAGAGGCTTGGAAGCTTGTCTTACCTGATCAATGGAATTTGACTAGCAAGCATGAAAAGGCAATCCGTGAGGGGCTGGAAATATTCGTCCAAGACATCAACAGTATAGAGAACAAACGAGCCAGACAATATTTTATTATCCATTATTGCTACATGAGAAAGAAAACAGTAAGTGAATGTTTAGAAATTGCTGGGGCAAAATCCACTAGCTACCACCGATACAAACAGATATCCGTCTTAAACTTTGCGAGAATCCACCAGAACGGAGAGTTAGAAGTGTATAAGTAAGCGGAGATACTGCTAGACTTTGCTAAAAGCTATCGTGGTGGTGTTTTAGTGGTGTATAAGCAAAACAATATCTTAGGCCTAATTAAAAGCCCTTAGAAACGAATCTAAGGGTTTTTTGACTGGTTGATTTTATCAGTAATTTCAATTTCCTTGATTTCATTTTCAAAGAGTTTAATCCATCTGGTTCCAAAATTAACGGATAACCCATCAAGTTCTTCATCATGGACATCTTTGTCTTCGTAAAGAGCTACACCTTTAAATACTTGGCCATCAATATCGGTGATTCTGACAACCTTATTATTAAATTCTTTAAGTTCCATCAGTCTCTCCTTTCGTGGTACTATAGTCTGTTATATTATTGGAATTCCCTTAACATACGCTTCTTTAGCCTCCGCAAGTGTCATTTTATTAGGACCACCATCTATATTAGTTTCTCCTGTATTTTGCCACTGACAAACGTCACAGATATCATACACTGCGGTAACAGTACCACATACTGGACAATGGACATATTCGCTACCGTTAATAATGATTAAATTCTCTTTTCCAGTCTTATTCATTTAAGGTTACTCCCAACACTATACAAATATATTAGCTATTTCTATACACTACTTTTTCAATATCATTGATTGTAATTGTTATGGTATCCCAGTCTTTCGAGGAATCTCCTATGTCAGCAATAAAAGTATCTTCACTTAATTTTTCGACAATTGTCGCCGTTTGACCGTTTTTTAACAACACTGTATCAAATTCTAGAATTTTTACGATTTTTCTCCTTGCGTAAGCTTCTTTCGCTTCGGCTAGAGTCATCTTATTAGGACCACCGTCAATATTTATAATACCCGTATTTTGCCAACGACAGACGTCACAGATATCATAGTCCATAACTTCAGTTCCGCAAACAGGGCAATGTAACCATAAATATCCATCAATTTCCCATGTCGATTTTGATCTATCCATATAAATCCCTCCTCCATAAACTCGCCAAACCAGTCTTTTTGGTGAACCGTGGGTATCAACCCACCTTTCCATCATTATACTGCAAACCGAGAAGGATTGCTAATAATTGAGTGTGTATTCCAGATGTACTATGATAGTATTATTAGGTAATAAAAAAAGCACGATTGATTGTCCTTTTGTGGGGGTTTTTGTGGTTGAAAAGGACTAGAAAAGGTGTATAATATAGATAAAGAATAGAAGTAGAGAAACATCGGGAATTACGCACCCTTGGGGTATCTGAAAAGCGGGGAATTCCCGTCCCGCCTATTCCAGCACCTAGAGAAATCTAAGTGCTTTTTGATATGAATTATTTTCTACGTGATATCCTATCAGCAATAAAAAAAGCACGTTTGACCGTGCTAGTTCCTTGCCTGCTGAACTCATCATTTTAAGTTCCTTTTTGTTACCCTTTAAGTTATCTCAACTTATTTGAACTTAATAGTTTTTGAGAAAATCAAGTTAGATTTAGAGCAGGCTTAGGCCTGTTTTTCTGTACCTAATTACTGCAAGATAAGAAAATGTTGTAATATTTTATTGAATCAGATAGGCTTTAGAGCCTTGATATTAAGCACTTTGGGGCGCTTTCCCTTAGTGCTTTTTGATTTCTCTTAGTATCCATCTATAATCGTCTATACGCAGCTAGACCTGTATAGTTTAAAGTGATATAATAGTCTAAAGGAGGTGCTACCATGAATGTTTTAGAAAAAAACACACAGGTGAACTTTAAGACTAATAGAGACTTGTTAGAGAAGGCTAAAGCTATTATTACAGCGCAAAATCTTGATATGACAGCTAGTTTTAACTTGTTTTTAGAACACATTGTAGAAAATAAAGCCTTGCCATTTGAAACTCAAGTAGACAAAGAAAGAGAAGAACTTCTGTCAAGGTTGCGTGCTGAAATTGCTCGTAGCTTTGAGGATTTAGAACATGGAAGAACTTACAGCCTTGATGAAGTGAGGGCTAACCTTGGAATTTAACGAGAACGCATATAGCCTTATTATCTCCGAAACGGTACAAGAACAGCTAAGAGGTATTAAAGATTATATCTCAGCTAACTACTTTTCAGAGCAGGCAGGAGCAAACACAGTTAAGAATGTTCTTTATGGTTTGGAGCGTCTTGAAGTCTTCCCGGAAGCAGGATTTGATGCTGATGAAAGAGTAGGAGGTATTATACACCCACCCCACAAAACCAGATGCATCATTTTAGGCGATTACCTAGCCTTCTATCATATTTTAGAGGATAGAAAAGCTGTCTTTGTATCAGATATTATTCATAGCAAACAGGACTACATCCGTTTGTTCAAGAAAAAGAAGTAGCGCCTATAGGAAGGCGTTTTTGTTTGGGAATGACGTGATATTGATGCTATAATATTTTTGCCCCTCGCTTTAATGAAGGGAGGTGTTACATATGTTAGAAACTTTACTCACAGTGTTTCTAGCTCCGTTACTTATTAACGTGTTATCTGAGCTTTTCAAGTTATGGCTTAAGAAACGTAAGAAGTAATGGCTAACCCTTTAAGAGGGTAGCAAAAAACCCCATCGGTGGTACGGTGGGGCTTTTTTAGCTACATATGCTGTAACTTTACTCACATTGTAAGTTCATTCTAACATATAACACCCAATATTTCAAGCTTTTGTTTTGATATTCCTCAGAGTGTGTTTGTGTTTTGAGTCCGCTCCATTGAAATTAGCACACGCGCTACTAGCCTCCATTCTACAGCAAAGAAATCAACTCTTTTCTAGGGGATTTCCGCCCTCATTTTGCTCTTTTGTGCTAAAATAGACTTATAAATTGAAAATAAGGAATGTTTATGAAATCAGGTAATGGTTTTTGGAAAGGCTGTCTCTATTTTTGGGGCTTCTTGTTCTTATTGGGACTCTTAGTTCAATATGCTCTTCCGCTTGCGGCTTGTGTCCTGCTAGGCTATGGTGGTTATCGTCTCTATAAACGTTGGCGCTATCCTCTTTTGCAGGATCGTTCTCTCGACGATCGGATTGAGCTTTTAAAAGCTCGGATTCGTCAGGCGGACAAGGATATTCAGCAATTGGAGGGAACTTTAGTAGAAAAAGGCTCAGAGTCCTATAAGAGTCTGGCCAATCAAGTATTGATCGAACTGAGGGAAATCCATCAGGAGGCGGATCGTCTCAAGTCCTATATCGATGCTGATGTCTACAACCGTATTGATAAAAAGGTTCGTACAGTGCGGGCAAACATTGATGTTCAGTTAGAACGTTTGGATAGAGAAAGTCAGGTAAATCTTGAAAATGCGGAGCCAGAGGAATTAGCTCCAGAATTGTCCCAGACCTTGGCCAATATTGCCATTGACCATCAGGCCATTTTAGACAAGATTGCTACCTCGGCTGAGAGGGATAAGGAAGAATTGACTGCCATTCATAGTTTGAAAATGGAGAAATTCAAAACGATTTTAGAAGGCTATCTAAAGATTAAGGCCAATCCTAAAAACTATAATCGAGCAGAAGAACGCTTGCAACAAGCTAAAGTGGCCATCGAACAATTTGACCTTGAGCTGGACCAGGTGTTGAGAGAACTTAATGAAACAGATATGCGTGATTTTGATATCAGTCTGCGTATCTTAGAAAAAGATCGTAAAGAATAGGTTAGAAATAAAGGAGTAACCATGACAGAATTTAATTTTGATATTGACCAGATTGCCAATAATACAGTAGCTAAGGTGGATAAGACAACTCAAATCATCGAGACCAATACTGGCTCAGACAAGACCTTGACCTTCCTGGAAAAGTTGAGCCCTGAGCAGCAAGAAGGAATCAAGGCGCGCGTGCCTCAGTTAGTAGACCAGTTTGTCACAAATCAAAATGCTCTTTTGGATTTTGGACAATCTGCTGTAGAAGGTGTGAACAATACGGTCAATCGTATCTTGTCAGAACAAAAGAAATTGCAGATTCCCCAAGTAGATGATCTACTTAAAAATACCAACCGAGAGTTGCAAGGCTTTGTCGTCAAATATAAGAACGCTGAAATTGCTGAGTTAGAAGAAAAGCCAAACTTTTTGCAACGATTGTTTAACAAGAGCAAGAATACCCTACAAGAATTTTACTTTGACTCAAAAACAGTGGAGCAAAAGCTCGATGGCATGGCTGCCGCAGTGGTCAAGCAAGAAGATGTGCTAGCTCGAAATATCGTCTCTGCTGAGATGTTGATTGAGGACAATACCAAATCCATTGAAAATCTAGTGGGAGTGATTTCCTTTATCGAAGCCAGCCAGACAGAAGCTGGCAAACGTGCTGCCGAACTGAAGGCCCAAGTTGACCAACTCGATACAAGTACGGTAGAATACCAAACCAAATCACAAGAATTGGCCCGCATGGCTGAAGTGGTCAATACCCTCGAACAACAGCACACTGAGTATGTCAGCCGTCTCTATGTTGCCTGGGCAACAACACCTCAGATGCGCAATCTTGTGAAGGTGTCATCTGATATGCGCCAAAAATTGGGCATGCTTCGTCGCAATACGATTCCAACAATGAAGCTTTCTATTGCTCAACTGGGTATTTTGCAACAATCAATGAAATCAGGTGTCGTGGCAGATGCCATTGTCAATGCCAATAATGCTGCCCTTCAGATGCTAGCTGAAACCAGCAAGGAAGTGATTCCGCAGATGGAGAGAATTGCCCAAAGCCCGACAGTCGCTGTTGAGTCTGTTACCAAGCTGGCTGAAAGTCTGGTCGCGCAAAACCAAGGCATCGTTGCTGCTATTGAATTAGGCCGTCAAAAACGTGCCCAACTAGAAACAACCATCGTCAAGTCCGCAGAAATGATCAACGATTCTGTCAAACTCCGCGATGAAAAAATCGTCCAAGCCCTTCTAGATCAAGGAAAGGCCGCTCAGAAAGAAGTACAAGAATAACACACAAGTCCCTTGCAATGTAGATTTGCAGGGGATTTTGCTTGTTTTAGTAGAAGTTTGAAGGTCAGGGAATTATTGCTAGATTTAGAGAGAATACCCTAGAAAACCTTTTCACTACTAGTCTTTTATGGTACAATGGAAGGAAGTAAAGGCGCTGTTTTTTCGATGTCGCAACGCCTTGTATGAATGAAAAGGAAGAGTCCCTATGGTTTTCAGATTTAAGCAAATAACTAGCTTGCATATATATATATATATATAAACTCGCGTTTTCATACCCATTTTCAAAACCTGCCAATCTTTTTGGTAGGCTTTTTGCGTTGTAGAAATGGGGTATGAACATGGCTTATACGTTATCAAAAGAATTAGAACAAGAGCTCATCGCTTCAGCACCTGAGTTGCAGCCTAGTTATACTGCCATCGTAGAATACCTAGAAGCTATCAACCAGAAAGAAGCATCTGGAAGCAATTCTCAGGAACTCCAGAACCAGCTTGCTATTCAGCTGAGACGTTTAGAAGATTTGGTGCAGGGTTATATTCAAATAAAGGAGAATCCCCATCACTACCTAGATGCAGATAAAGATCTGACAGCAGCCTATCAAGCTATTAAAGGGACGGAGCAAGATCTTCTCAAAAAATTGCAACATCTCAATCAAGCAGCCTTGCAGGATTTCCATATCAGCCAGAGACTCTCTCCCAAAGCTGAGACTGCTATCCCTGTAGCAGGTAAAGCCAAAACCAAACAGGAATTGGCTATCGAGCGGGATTTGATCAACCAGCTGACAAAGGGAGAAAGTCAATGGGTGTATCGACCCGAGTTAAATACAGAAGACCTCCTATGGGGAAACTTTTTTGCCAAGCTGGAAGCTAATAATGTCCGCATTTTGCAAGACCATCCCCTGACAAATTCAGAGAAAAATCAAATTAAAAACCAGCTCAATTTCGTTAACTTCTATGAAGCAGCCAAGTGGATAGCAGGGGAAAATGGCATTGCCAAGGTGCAGGTTCAACGTGAAGACGCCAGTCTAGGCACCATTCGCTTGGAAGTCTTGTGGAGAAACAATGTCGCTGGTGGCAAATCCAGCTATGAGGTTGTCAACCAAGTCATCACAGGCGGAGAAGGGATTCGCCAGCGCCGTGGGGATGTGACTTTGCTGATCAATGGTCTGCCTATGATTCAAATCGAACTGAAAAGCCGTTCTCATCCTTACATGGATGCCTTCCGTCAGATTAAGAAATACGACCAAGAAGGACAGTTCAGAGGTATTTTTTCAAGTCTTCAGATGTTTGTCGTCTCAAACGTTACAGATACTCGCTACATCGCAGCTGCCAAAGCCAACAAGCTAAATGAACGCTTCTTGACCAAGTGGGTGGATAGTGAAAATAGCCCCCAACCCCAGCTATTTGACTTTGCAGAGTCTGTCTTGTCGATACCGAGAGCCCACGAGATGGTCATGCAGTATTCTGTCATTGATGATGACAAGAAGGCCTTGATTTTATTACGCCCCTATCAGGTACATGCCATTGAGGCTATCCGTGAAGCCAGTCGCCAGCGCCAGTCAGGCTATATTTGGCATACGACTGGTTCAGGAAAAACCCTGACTTCCTATAAGGTTTCGCGCAATCTGCTCCAGATACCATCCATTGAGAAGACAATCTTCGTGATTGATAGGACAGACCTTGACCAGCAGACGACTAGTTCTTTTCAATCTTACGCAGAGAACGATATGATCGATATCGACGAGACCGATGATACACAGGAATTGGTTAAAAATCTAGCTTCTGATGACCGCCGTGTCGTTGTGACGACCATCCAGAAAATCAACGCCATGATTCGTCAGTTTGATGAAGGACGTCACCAAAAGGTCTACAATCGTATCAAGCAACTCAAACTAGCCTTTGTTGTCGATGAATGCCATCGCGCAGTGACTCCTGAACGTCAACGCCACTTAGAGCACTTCTTTACAAATTCTCTCTGGTATGGGTTTACAGGAACTCCTATCTTTACAGAAAATAAGCGTGAACAAAAAGGAGACCTTGCTCAGACGACCGAAGAGCAGTACGGTGACTGCCTCCACCAATATACCGTCAAAGAAGCCATCCATGACAAGGCGGTTCTTGGCTTTAATGTAGAGTATCAGACGACCATGCCTGGTTGGGCAGAAGATGAGATTGACGAGGAGCGTTATGATGACGAAGGACACATGCTTGCTGTTTTAGATGCCATTCTCAATCGCTCAAGACGCAAACTCGGCTTCCAAAATGGAGTAGGAAAAACCTATGAAGCCATTTTGACTGTCAAAAGTATTGCCCGTGCACAGGCCTATTATAACCTGATTAAGCAAGTCAAAAATGGAGAGAAGTCTCTAAGCATCTCGGAAAATGTTAAAAAGGTCTTACCAGACTTTCCTAAGGTTGCTATTACTTACTCTGTGACAGAAAATGAAGCAGACTCCTATGTCAACCAAGCCTATATGGAGGAGAGTTTAGAAGACTACAATGCCATGTTTGGTACTCACTTTAGCCTAGCAACCATTGCTTCCTACAATAGTGACCTCAACGACCGTCTGGCCCGTAAGAAAGAACGCTTTGCTTTCCGTGAGGGGCAGTTGGACCTCGTTATCGTTGTGGACCGCTTGTTGACAGGCTTTGATGCCCCTTGCTTATCGACCCTATTCATGGACCGTCAGCCCATGAAGCCCCAGCATATCATTCAGGCCTTTTCACGAACCAATCGCCTCTTTGATGAAGGAAAGAAATTCGGCCAAATCGTTACCTTCCAAACGCCTGACCGCTTTAAAGAAAAAGTAGATGAAGCTCTGAGCCTCTACTCAAATGGTGGTGAAACCAGTGTCTTAGCCCCAGAATGGCAGGAGGAGAAGGCCAAGTTTCTGGAGAAGGTTCATCAACTATTAGCCATCGCTCCAAGTCCAGAGCAGGTGCCAGATTTGGATACAGCGACAGATGCAGAATTAAAACGCTTTGCCAAGGCCTTCCAAGAATTTGACAAGCTCCTATCCTCTATACAGGTCTATTCGGACTATGATGAGAAAGTCATTCTCAGAGAAATTGGCCTCAGCCTAGAAGACATCGAGAACTTTGCCGGCCAATATCAAAATGTCATCGAAGAACTCCGCAGACGCAGAAAAGAAGACCAAGAAGATGAAGGTGTGCTGCTGGATATCGAGTATGAGCTCGAATCCATCCGCACCGACGAGATAAACTATCACTATATCCTCTCCCTCATCCAAGCCTTGATCGAAAATCGGGAAAACCTCATTGGTAAAAAGGAAAAGAGTCTGGTAGATAACTATATCGAAGATTTGAACAAATCCAATCCTAAGTTATCCAGCATCATCTCTAAACTCTGGCAGGATGTCCAAGCTGATGCCAAGAGCTATCAGGGACAGTCTGTAACCCATAAGTTGGATGAGATGATTGAGCTAACAACCCAGAAAAAGATTCGTGAAACGGCAGATTATTGGCAGATAGGAGAGGATGAACTCCAGTTCGTAGTGGACAACTACCGCATCGGACGAGACAAGCAAAATGGTGAAAAAGCCATCACCGAATCTCAGGACTATCTGGCCTATAAGGAAGCCCACGGAGACAAGGCACTGCCAAAACTCAAGTACAAAAAAGCCCTCAAAGAGGACTATATGCGCATGATTTCAGAGGATATATTACCGCTAAGGGGGAGATAGGTTTATACTCTTCGAAAATCTCTTCAAACCACGTCAACGTTGCCTTGCCGTATATATGTGACTGACTTCGTCAGTCTTATCTGCAACCTCAAAACAGTGTTTTGAGCAACCTGCGGCTAGTTTCCTAGTTTGCTCTTTGATTTTCATTGAGTATTAAAAATGGTCAGAAAGATAATGTTGGGAAGGTTTTCTACCAATTAGGGTCAAAATTCCCCTCTCTTCAAGATGCAAGAAAGCATCCTTAACCTTTTTCTTAGAGTAATGATGGTTGGACTGATTGGCCAGTTGGATGATGCTTCTATCTTCTATACCATCTCTCTTATCATCGACAAAGAGCTTGGACTGAGCGAGGAGAAACAAGATGTATTTCTCGACTTCTTCCAGCCCTTCTGTTTGCTCTATCTTAACTTTATAGCGATGCAGTTGCTCTTGTTTTTCAAGGAGGGTTTGGATAATATTTTCCTGTCCTTCCTTGATAAAAGTCAACAAGGTTTCAACGAAGAAGGTAGCATCGGCACGGTTGAGATGATCACCAGTATTCCTAAAAGCCTTATAATAGTCTTGTTTATGGTGATTGATTTGTTGGGACAAAACTAACCCTGAAAATTTATCGAGCTTTCTAGACAAGTACTTGGCAAGGATATAGCGGCCTGTCCGACTGTTACCGTCATAGAATGGATGTATATTTTCAAAAAAATAGTGTCCAGCACAAGCCTTGACAAGGTTTGGGATAGAATGGTCGTTTATAAAACGAATCCACTCTGTCAGCATGACCTGAATCTGTTCCTCCTTTTGAGGTGGGATATAGATGACTTTGCCAGTCTTGTCGTCTTGGATAAAGACCGATTTCTGTCTAAAAAACTCTCCATCGAGTTCATCCTCTGGCGAGATTTCTCCTTGTGTTAATTGGTCATAAATCCCTCTGATATCTTCAAGAGATTGGATTTGGAGAAATTCATCCTTCAAGATTTGTTGGTACATTCGCAAGGTGGAAAGATGTTTGATTTGTTCGGTCTTGTAGGGGTCTTCCTCTAGGAGTTTCTCCACATCGACCAACTCTTTACGAGTTGTATGGATACCTTCGATTTCATTTGTGGAAATAATCGATTGGTAGAGTTGTTCTTTATAAAACTGATCGTGGGCAATCTTAGGGAGGGTACCAGCTATTTCGCTAATTCGTTGAGACTGCTGTGAGATAGTTTCCATCAGTTGGGAAATCCCAAGATGCAGGGTAACAAATAGAGGGTATTGACTTGTTTTGACAGTATCGCGTTGCATTAAATGAGGATAAAGAGATGTCCTAATGGAGCTGTATCCCTGTAAGCGTAATTGATACTCTTCCTCATATTGGTCACGATGACTGTAGTAGATTTTTTTAAGTTCTCTATAGTTCATATGTAGTCATCCTCGCATTTCAACGTTTTTTAACATTATATCACAAAATAAGCCTATCTATTGTTTCAAAATAGGGAAAATTGAAGAATAGGATAGCATAGTTGCATATCTAAAGTGCAAAAATGACCAAAATTGAACAATAGAATTAAGACATTGATACCCTAAAGTGAAAAAATAGGTAAAATTGAAGAATAGAAATCAAAAAAGAAAACTTAAAGTGTAGAAATAAGAAAATGGAGTAATAGAAAGGGGGGATAGAGTGGAGAAATTATTTATTATCGGAAATGGTTTTGATATGGCACATGATTTGAAGACGAATTATCTATATTTCAAGAAGTTCGTTTATCAGCAGGCTTATGGGAAAGATGAACTGTTAGAGTCGTTGCAAACAGTAAAAGGAATTTGTGACTTTTTTAGGGAAAAGGATATTGAAATTCAAGAACAACATCTATGTGCCAAGGAAGATGAGTTGAGAGATATATATGGATATTCTCTTTCTAAAATTAGAAATGGTCAGTTAGATAAACATGAACGGTATCAATTTATTTATCGACATATGATGCAGTTAATGGGATTAGAAAATTTTTGGTCTCAGTTTGAGCATGATTTAGGTTGGATAAATGAGGTGAAAATTATACTGTCGTCTTGTGGTCTAGAAGAAGCTGAGGAGTTGGCAACGATTCTTGAAAAATTTCTAATAGCAGACATTGAAAACTTATTTAGGGAATGGGTTCAATGTTTTATTCTTGAATGGGATAATATGCCTTCTAATCTAAAAAAACTAAAACGAAAGAAATCTGTTGAACACAATAAAAATGCCTACTTTTTAACTTTTAATTATAGTATGTTGTTAGAGGATTTCTACGGTATAAATTCTGAACAAATATGTCATATACATGGAAGCATTTCTGAAAATAAGCTAATATTTGGACATAATCGTGAAATGGATTCTTATGATGAATCTATACAAAATGATCCAACTGCGGTACGTGACTTTCTTTATAATTTAGTTGATTTGACTAGAAAGCCTGTCCATCAGCAACTTAGAAAACATGAATACTTTTTCAAAAGTTTAAGTTCTATCAAAGAAATCTATTTCATTGGTTTTAATATTCGGGATGAGAATGGAGTGGATGCTCCTTACTTTAAAGAAATTTTTAAACAGGCACCGGATGTGAGCATTTATGTAGACCAGTTCGATAAGCAGAATGAATATACTATTAAGAAAACACTTAAGGCATGGGGTGCTCGTAAAGCTTATCAATTGCAATTTATAGATACAAATAAAGATGAAATAGTTGGAGGAGTAATATGACAAAAAAACCAAGCTATCGCTTTACGGGGTATACTGAAGTTTGGGAAGAGAAGAAGTTGGGAAATCTTGGGTCAGTTGAAATGTGTAGGAGGATTTTCAAAGAGGAAACTTCTGCGGAGTTTGAAATTCCTTTTTTCAAAATTGGTACTTTTGGAGGGGAAGCTGATACTTATATAACTAGAGAAAAATTTGAAGAATATAAAACAAAATTTGCTTATCCTCAAAGAGGAGATTTACTGTTATCTGCTTCAGGAAGTATTGGCCGCGTTGTTGAGTACGATGGAGATGAAGCTTACTACCAAGATTCAAATATTGTTTGGTTGAATCACCATGGTAAAATTAACAACAAGTTTCTTAAAGCTTTTTATAAGATTGTATCTTGGTCAGGAATTGAAGGAACTACAATAAAAAGATTATACAATAAGAATATTTTAGAGACATATATTTCCCTCCCCTCCCTCCCCGAGCAAACTGCCATCGGTTCTTTCTTCCAAGATATTGACCAGCTCATTAGCCTTCAACAGCGTAAGTTAGAGGTGCTCAAAGAGAAGAAGAAAACCTACCTCAAACTCCTCTTCCCAGCCAAAGGACAAACCAAACCAGCCCTTCGCTTCGCAGGATTTGAAGATGAGTGGAAGGAAGTGAAGTTGGGGGAAGTGTGTTCTATTAAAGGAGGAAATGCATGGAAGTCAGAGCATTATTCCACAGATGGTAAATATTTGGTAGTTACTATTTCAAATGTAAAAGGGAATGAGTATATAGATGATACATATGGAAATCGAATTGATACTGTAGAAAGTCAGTTTATCTTAGAACAGGGAGATATATTAATCTCGCTAACAGGTAATGTGGGACGTGTATCCAAGATGACAGAGGTAGCAGCGGTGTTAAATCAGCGTGTTGGGAAATTGGCCACGAATCAAAGTAATAATTTCCTGTTCACGTTATTAAGCAATAGAAATTTTGAAAAAGAGATGGTTTTATCTTCTCAAGGAGCTGCACAGGCAAATATTTCAAATAATGATGTATTAAATTATAAAACATCTTTCCCTTCTCTCCCTGAACAAGAAGCCATCGGTTCTTTCTTCCAAGACCTAGACAAGGCCATTGCCAAGCAAGAGGAAAAAGTCAACCAGTTCAAAGAAAGCAAACAAACCCTACTCAGAAAAATGTTTATCTAAGATACAAAGACCGTAAAAAGCCCAGTGATTCGTTTTTAAAAGAATTTATTGTAAAATGAGCGCGAACGAAGTGAGCTTTTAGAGGATATTTTCCGCCATGGTGGTATCCTATACAATAACAAAGTTATTGTATAGGACGGGATTTTTGAGAGTAAAATAGTTCGGGGAACTATTTTAGCCTGAGCATGTCAATGAAAGGGCGAAGGGCTCAAAAATTAGGGATGAAATTCCTTGGATTTCTAAAATCATCCACTGGATAATTTTACCTCCCGTCCGTACTATTTAAGGAAGATATAAAAAGAAAAATATTTTAAAACATGGAATACTACTAACAACATAAATTGAAATTGATAGGAGACCCTATGTCACAAACAGATTTATCAAGAGAACTCTACCAATCCCTCTGGAATGCGGCAGATATCCTGCGTGGCCAGATGGAAGCCAATGAATATAAGTCCTACCTCTTGGGCTTGATTTTCTACAAGTACCTATCCGACAACATCCTCCAAGCCGTCTGTGATAACTTGGACGAGACCTTTGAGTCCTTCCAGCAAGCGCAGCTTCTCTATGAGGAAAACTTTGCGGATGCAGATGTCCGTGAAGACCTCATCGAGGTTCTAAATGACGAGTTGGGCTATGTGATTGAGCCTTCTCTAACCTTTACCAAGCTGGTTCAGTCTATCCATGAAGGCACCTTCCAGCTAGAATCTCTAGCCCAAAGTTTCCGTGATATCGAGCAGGCCAATGAAAAATTTGAAAATCTTTTCGAAGATATTGACCTCTATGCGAAAAAGCTAGGAAACACCCCACAAAAGCAAAACAAGACTATCTCTGAGGTTATGAAACAGCTCAACGACCTCAATGTCTCTGGTCATGCTGGTGATATTTTGGGTGATGCTTATGAGTACTTGATTGGCCAGTTTGCCAGTGATTCTGGGAAAAAGGCTGGAGAGTTCTATACACCTCAAGCGGTTTCACACCTCATGACTCAGATTGTCTTTGCAGGGCGTGAACATCAAAAGGGGATGTCGGTTTACGACCCGACTATGGGTTCTGGTTCTCTCTTGCTCAATGCCAAGCGCTATAGTAAGGAAGCTTCGACGATTTCTTACTACGGTCAAGAGTTGATTACTTCGACCTTCAACCTTGCTCGTATGAATATGATGCTTCATGGGGTTGCGATTGAGAACTATCATCTCAGCAACCACGATACCCTAGACGAAGATTGGCCAACTACGGAGCCGACAGACTTTGATGGGGTTTTGATGAATCCACCCTATTCACTGAAGTGGTCAGCAGATAGTGGCTTCCTGCAAGATCCTCGCTTTTCAAGTTATGGAGTTCTTGCACCTAAGTCCAAAGCAGATTTTGCCTTCCTTCTTCACGGTTTTTACCACCTCAAGCATAATGGTGTCATGGCCATCGTTCTTCCTCACGGAGTCCTCTTTCGAGGAGCAGCCGAGCAAAAGATCCGCCAGCACCTGCTAGAAGAAGGCGCTATTGATACAGTTATCGGCTTGCCGGCAAATATCTTCTATAATACCTCTATCCCGACAACCATTATTATCCTTAAAAAGAATCGCACCAATAAGGATGTCTTCTTTATTGATGCCTCAAAAGAGTTTGAAAAAGGGAAAAATCAAAACAATATGACCGAAGACCATATTGCCAAGATTTTGGAGACCTATCAAAAACGCGAGAATGTCGAGAAGTTCGCCCATCTAGCCAGCTTTGAAGAGATTGTTGAAAATGACTATAACCTCAACATTACACGCTATGTCGATACCTTTGAGGAAGAACCCGTTGTTCCCCTAGCCGACCTCGCAGACCAACTCGCAGAGATTGATAAAGAGATTGGAGAGGTAGAAGCTAGACTCGCACACATGCGCAGCCAACTAGTAGGCACAACACCAGAAGCCCAAGCAGAATTAACCGCCTATCTCGAAAAGTTGAAAGAAATTTAGAGAGTAGGGGAAGAATGAAAAGACGCAGGCCGATTTGAGCCTGCGTTTTGGTTTCCGAAAATTTGGGAAAAGACAATATTATTTCAAAAATTTTTAGGAATGAAAATAAAATATTTAATATTTAGTCATGAAATCTCCAAGATTTTTGATTTGTTGTTTAATGATGTGGTATTGTTCAGTTGAGCTTTTAGGGAGAACATATCTTGTAGATCGTCCCTTACCTTCTATCTCAATATACTTTTTATTTTGTAGAGATTTCAAATTTTCTCTAAATTTATACTCAGTCATGAGAGAATTTTCGAGGACATCATTTTTAGTAATGCTACCATTTTTAATGATATATTCAAGTATTATCTTTTCATTATCTGATGTATCCGCATAAGAAGACAATAAGTCTACTTTCCAGATTGTAATAACAGTACTATCAAAGGTAGTGCTTACCTCAGGGATTTTTAGTTTATACTTTTCGGAAATATCAAAAATTTTTGGTCCACCTGATCCAGCTTTTTCGGACATCCCAATTCTACGGAATAATGAAGAGATTGTACTATTTCGCGTTTTGGAAGTTCCGCCATGTATAAATTCGGGAATAGAAATTTTCATCTTACCTGGATTTTTAAATTCATAGAAGTCTTGATAAGCTGTAATAACTATAGGAGAATCAAAGTCATAGTAAGCATGCATTAAGCAGTTTACTAAAGCTTCACGTATAGATTCAGATAGGTCTTTCTTGAATGGTAAACGGTGGGCAGATTCGTTATTAAACTCAAATCTATCATTTGTTGTAGTAGTTAATTTCTTATATGCTAAATTGAAAAAATCAAACATGTTTAAATCAGGGTACATCATATCCCCTGTTGAAATTCTATCGTTCCACCTAGTTGAAAGGGAGGTATCTTTTTCAAAATAGTCTAATTGAAATTTGGGATAACGAGAAATGATAGAATTGTACTTTCCAAAAAATATTAGTCCTCCTGCGGTTAATTTATATGTATTATCAATCCTGTCTTTTTTAAATACACCAATTTCGATTAGAAAATTTCTCAACGAAATGCTATTATATTTTGTATTACCAGTAAGTTCAATTAATAATTGCTTGTAATGTTTTATTGTATCTAAATTTAAATCATTTTCGTCAAAATTATTAAGTAACTCACTATCAATATCATCATGAGAACTAGTCATCAGATATTTAAGTTCTTCTTTATCAAGTCGAACATCGCCTTCACCTAATCTTTTATATGACTCACGATAATCATTTTTTAGATGGACAGGTTTTTGGTGAGGATTCGCTTCTCTTACAGTGATTACCATGAGTTGTTTATTTTTGCCTGGAATGTCAATGTATTCAATATCATTATCGGTAAGTAAGTTACAGCTAACTTTTTGTTTGTTTGCGACTAAAGCGAATAAATTGTCTCGTATTTTTTGAGGATTATTGACTCCTTGGTAGGGGTCAATATTTTTTTCGTCTATCCCGAGAATTATTTTCCCGCCATTTGTATTTGCAAACGCTGAGTAGGTTTCCCAGAAAGATTCTGGAAGATCGTTTTTAGCTTTTTTGTATTCTAAATCAACCCCTTCAAATTTTAAGTCCATATTTTCCCTTCCTAAAATATAATGTTGCTTAAATTTATTTTTTTAAATGATTGTCACGCGAAAAAGTAAATTTGATAGATAATTAAAATCTTTGATTTCATCGTATTTCTAAGATATATTTTAAAATATTCACGCGAAAATCACGCGAAAATCGCGCGAATATTTGTAATCAAAATTCAATTGAAAAATGTAGAATTTTCAATAATAAAATAGATGGATTTAAAATCTATTTTATTATAACACAGAGATAAGAAAAAATAGATAGTGAGACGAGTTTAAATAGGATTACTCGTTATGAAATGTTAATTACTTTTGATGGCTTAACAAATATTATCAATAATGTAGTCATTCGAATAATTTCCCTTGCAATGTACTGAAATTAACAAAAAGAAAAAACGCTTGAATGCGTTTTTCTTCTGTATTGATTCGTATTGAATGCTTACTTAACCTCTGTAAACACAACGTGTTTGCGAAGTTTTGGTGAGTATTTCTTCAATTGAAGACGGTCTGGAGTGTTACGTTTGTTTTTAGAAGTAAGGTACAAGCGTTCACCAGATTCTTTGTGTTCAAGTGTAATATTTACGCGCATGGTATCTCCCTTCTATTATTCAGCTGATGCAGCTTTAGCGATTTTACGTCCTTTGTAGTATCCTTTAAGTGATACACGGTGAGAACGTGAGTAATCTCCAGTAGTTTCGTCAAAGTTTACAGATGGAGCTGTTACTTTGTAGTGTGTACGACGTTTGTTTTTCTTCGCTTTTGAAGTGCGACGTGCAGGTACTGCCATTTTGATTTCTCCTTTAGGTATTTATATTCGATTCAATCTACTGATTTTCATCAACCATACTAGGATAACACATTTTTTTTGTAAAGTAAAGTTACTTGACAAAAAAAGATGAAAAAATTAAAAGGTCATCAACAAAATTGATCGAAATTTTCTGAAAATTCAAGAATTTTCTTCTGTTCATTGCTTTTAAAATGTGCTATAATAGTAAAAACTGAAATGGGAGGGAACAAATGACTGAATTAGATAAACGTCACCGCAGTAGCATTTATGACAGTATGGTAAAATCACCAAACCGTGCTATGCTTCGTGCGACTGGTATGACAGATAAGGACTTTGAAACACCGATTGTGGGAGTGATTTCGACTTGGGCGGAAAATACACCATGTAACATTCACTTGCATGATTTCGGGAAACTGGCTAAAGAAGGTGTCAAATCTGCAGGTGCTTGGCCTGTGCAGTTTGGAACTATTACTGTAGCGGACGGGATTGCTATGGGAACGCCTGGTATGCGTTTCTCTTTGACATCTCGTGATATCATTGCAGACTCAATCGAGGCGGCTATGGGTGGTCACAACGTCGATGCCTTCGTCGCTATCGGTGGCTGTGATAAGAACATGCCTGGTTCTATGATTGCTATTGCTAATATGGATATTCCAGCTATTTTCGCTTATGGTGGAACTATTGCACCGGGAAATCTTGATGGCAAAGACATTGACTTGGTTTCTGTTTTTGAAGGTATCGGAAAATGGAACCATGGGGACATGACAGCTGAGGACGTGAAACGTCTTGAATGTAATGCCTGCCCTGGCCCTGGTGGTTGTGGTGGTATGTACACAGCTAATACCATGGCGACTGCTATTGAAGTTCTAGGTATGAGCTTGCCAGGATCTTCATCTCATCCAGCTGAATCAGCTGATAAGAAAGAAGATATCGAAGCAGCAGGACGTGCTGTAGTTAAAATGTTGGAGCTCGGTCTCAAGCCATCAGATATCTTGACTCGTGAAGCCTTTGAAGATGCCATTACTGTGACTATGGCTCTCGGTGGTTCTACAAATGCTACTCTTCACTTGCTTGCCATTGCCCATGCTGCCAATGTTGACTTGTCACTTGAAGACTTCAATATGATCCAAGAGCGTGTGCCTCACTTGGCCGACTTGAAACCATCTGGTCAGTATGTCTTCCAAGACCTCTACGAAGTCGGTGGTGTGCCTGCGGTTATGAAGTACTTGCTGGCAAATGGATTCCTTCACGGGGACCGTATCACATGTACGGGTAAGACTGTCGCTGAGAACTTAGCTGACTTTGCAGACCTTACACCAGGTCAAAAAGTCATCATGCCACTTGAAAATCCAAAACGCGCGGACGGTCCGCTTATCATCTTGAACGGGAACCTTGCTCCTGACGGTGCGGTTGCCAAGGTGTCAGGTGTTAAGGTCCGTCGTCACGTTGGACCAGCTAAGGTCTTTGACTCAGAAGAAGATGCTATTCAGGCCGTTCTGACAGATGAAATCGTTGATGGTGATGTAGTCGTTGTTCGTTTCGTTGGACCTAAAGGTGGTCCTGGTATGCCTGAGATGCTGTCACTTTCATCAATGATCGTTGGTAAAGGTCAAGGAGACAAGGTTGCCCTCTTGACAGACGGCCGTTTCTCTGGTGGTACTTATGGTCTGGTTGTTGGACATATCGCTCCTGAAGCTCAGGATGGTGGCCCGATTGCCTACCTTCGTACAGGCGATATCGTTACGGTTGATCAAGATACTAAAGAAATTTCCATGGCCGTATCTGAAGAAGAACTTGAAAAACGCAAGGCAGAAACAACCTTGCCACCGCTTTACAGTCGTGGTGTCCTCGGTAAATATGCCCATATCGTATCATCTGCTTCACGCGGAGCTGTGACAGACTTCTGGAATATGGACAAGTCAGGTAAAAAATAAACTCATACTCTTCGAAAATCTCTTCAAACCACGTCAATGTCGCCTTGCCGTAGGTATGGTTACTGACTTCGTCAGTTCTATCCACAACCTCAAAACACTGTTTTGAGCAACCTGCGGCTAGTTTCCTAGTTTGCTCTTTGATTTTCATTGAGTATCAAAAAGCAAGCCAACTTCGGCTTGCTCTTTTTCATCTTCAAAAGTGATTTGCCTGCTTAACGAGGTGGCAGTCCAAGGGCAATACGGCCGTAGCGACTGATTCGTGTGATTTTCCAAGCAGGCGACCAGGTAACTTCAACCTTGACATCTTCGATACCCTCGATTTGTTTCAGACCTGCGACGATTTCGATAGGCAGGCTTTCGGCACAATCGCAGGCAGTGTCGGTGAAGGTCATGACAATCTTACAGAGACCCGTTTCGTCCAGATTGATTTCATAAATCAGTCCTAGATTGTAAACATCCAATTCCACATCTGTATCAAAAACCTTCTCTAGTTTTTCGATAATTTGGTCTTGCAAGGCCAAAGCACGGTCATTGATTTTGATATTCTCTCTCATTACAGTCCCTCCACGTGATAAATATCCTCTATTTTCTCATAATTCTGACAATTTGGCAAGTTTTTGATGAATTTTCTGAAAAATATGATAAAATGAAGAAAATACTGAATCAAGGGGAAGCCTATGGAGCAGATTGGAAAAGTCTTTAGACAATTACGAGAGTCAAGAAATATCTCGCTGAGACAAGCAACTGGGGGACAATTTTCGCCGTCTATGTTATCTCGCTTTGAAACTGGTCAGAGTGAGCTTTCGGTGGAAAAGTTTTTATTTGCCCTAGAAAACATATCTGCCAGTGTGGAGGAAATCCTCTTTCTGGCGAGAGGTTTTCAGTATGATACAGATTCTGAGTTGAGAAAAGAAATCATAGATGTCTTGGATCCAAAGAATATAGCTCCGCTTGAGGACTTGTATCGCAGGGAGTATCAAAAGCATGCCCATTCTCAAAACAAACAGAAACATATTCTAAATGCCATTCTTATCAAGTCTTATATGAAGAGCATGGATGATACGGTTGAGTTAACAGCAGAGGAAGGGAAAGTCCTTCATGATTATTTGTTTTCTACCGAGATCTGGGGAATCTATGAACTCAATTTATTTTCAGTCAGTTCACCATTTTTATCTGTTTCTCTTTTCACTAGGTATGTTAGAGAGATGGTACGTAAATCTGATTTTCTAATGGAAATGTCTGGTAATCGAAACCTTTTTCACACTATACTATTGAATGGCTTTTTAGCCAGCATTGAGTGTGAAGAATTTACCAATGCCTCTTATTTTAAACGTGTTATCGAAGAGCATTTCTACAAGGAAAATGAGACCTATTTCCGAATTGTCTATTTGTGGGCGGAAGGTCTCCTTGATAGCAAGCAGGGCAGAGTCAAGGAAGGTCAGAAAAAGATGGAAGATGCTGTCCGTATTTTTGAGATGCTTGGCTGTAATAAATCTGCCGAATACTATAGAAAAACGACTGATTGTTGAATATCTGCAAACTAAGAAAATCATTTGAAATTTTAAGCGATAGAACTGTTGGGCTCTCTCGTGTCACTGGAGAAATTTTATCGTTTCTTTTTGCTCATTTTATTTGTTGCATATATTCAAAAGTTTTTTCTCTAGAATTTCTAAGTGCTATACTATAGTCATACTTCACATAGAAGTTCGAACAAGAAGGGAGATTATCTATGAAACTATTGTTCAGAAATCAAGCTTATCGACTCTTAACTTTGTCACGCTTCTTCAATGCTTTTGGTGCTTCGATTTTTAATCTGGTATTTATCGTCTATGCATCGACCTTGCCACAAGCCTCTTTTGCTGTTGCTATGGCGAATATTGTCATGATTCTTCCGACTCTCTTTACAGTTTTTGTAGGGATTCGGGCAGATTACACGAGGGACAAGGTCAAATGGATGGTCTATAGCGGTTTGTTTCAGGCGGTTTTATTTTTTCTAGCAGCCCTAGTTGTTCAGCAAGCTAGTCTCTTTGCCTTTTCTAGCCTGTGTTTGATCAATGTCATTAGTGATGTCATCAGTGATTTTGCTGGTGGTTTGCGCATGCCTCTTATTAAGGAAAAAGTAGCTGAAAATGATTTGATGGAGGCTTACTCTTTTTCCCAGTTTATCACCTATATTTCAGCCATTGGTGGTCAAGCTTTCGGAGTGTGGCTCTTAGGGCTATCGGTCAATAATTTTTCTCTCGTTGCGGGAATCAATGCCTGTTTCTTCCTAGTATCAGCCGTTATCCTCTTTTTAGGAAAAAGCAAATTGAGCCTGTCAATTTCATCTCCTGATGGTGAATCACTAAAAAATGAGAAGCTTTCTATCAAAGACCAGTTCCTAACGATTTATCGGAATTTACGTCTCGTTTTTCTTAAAGGTGGACAGAAAAACTTTGGTTTTATGCTCTGTGCTGTCTTGCTTATCAATGCCTTGGGTGGCGCTTTAGGAAGCATCTATAACATCTTCTTTTTGAGCCATTCTCTTTTGGACTTTTCTTACACAGAGGCATTATTTATTAGTCAATTCTGTGCTTTGTTAGCAATCATCATCAGTAGCCTTACGGGCAATGATTATTTTGGGAAGCAGTCCTTGCCTAGATTGATGATGTGGGTGACCGTAGGACTCAGTCTAGTTGGTCTAGCTAATTTATTCAATCAAGTCGTACTTGGTTTACTATTTATCTGTTCAACTCTGTATGTGTCTGGTAAAGTTCAACCAAAGATTAGTGCCTTGCTCCTGAAAAATCTAGCTCCAGAGGTTCTAGCTCGTACCAGTAATTTTTTAGGTTTATTGTTCACCTTATCCATACCTGTGGGGACAGCTTGTTTTTCACTTATAGCTGTATGGAATATACAGTTGACTTGGATGCTATTTGTTGGTCTTTCCTTGCTAGCTATTCTTTTGACAGGTCTTAATCTCAAAAATGATATTTGAATCCTAATTTTATTCTTACTGTTTTAATCCCTCTATTTATGGTAAAATAAGACTATTAAGTTTAAAGAGGATTCCCTATGAAATTACAAAAACCAAAAGGAACGCAGGATATTTTACCTGCTGAATCTGCCAAGTGGCAGTACGTTGAGGGCTTTGCCCGTGAAATTTTCAAGCGCTATAACTATGCAGAAGTGCGCACGCCTATTTTTGAGCACTACGAGGTTATCAGTCGCTCTGTCGGAGACACAACCGATATCGTGACCAAGGAAATGTACGATTTCTATGACAAGGGTGACCGCCATATTACCCTCCGTCCAGAAGGAACAGCGCCAGTTGTCCGTTCCTATGTGGAAAATAAACTCTTCGCTCCAGAAGTGCAAAAGCCAAGTAAGTTCTATTACATGGGCCCAATGTTCCGCTATGAGCGTCCGCAAGCAGGGCGTTTGCGCCAATTCCATCAGATTGGGGTTGAGTGTTTTGGCTCTAGTAATCCAGCTACCGATGTGGAAACAATCGCGATGGCAGCCCATTTCTTGAAAGAAATCGGTATCCAAGGTGTCAAATTACATCTTAACACTCTTGGAAATCCTGAGAGCCGTGCGGCTTATCGTCAGGCCTTGATTGACTATTTGACACCGCTTAAGGAGACCTTGTCTAAGGATAGCCAACGTCGTTTGGAGGAAAATCCTCTCCGTGTCTTGGACTCTAAGGAAAAAGAAGACAAGGTAGCAGTAGAGAATGCGCCTTCTATCTTGGATTTCCTTGATGAAGAAAGCCAAGCTCATTTTGATGCTGTGCGTCAGATGTTGGAAAATCTTGGAGTAGACTATATCATCGATACCAATATGGTGCGTGGTCTGGACTACTACAACCACACCATTTTTGAGTTTATCACTGAGATTGAGGGCAATGACTTGACAGTCTGTGCGGGTGGTCGCTACGATGGTTTGGTTGCTTACTTTGGTGGTCCTGAAACTGCTGGATTTGGTTTTGGACTGGGTGTAGAGCGCCTGCTTCTCATCCTTGAAAAGCAAGGTGTGACTCTCCCTATCGAAAATGCCCTAGATGTCTATATTGCGGTCTTGGGTGAAGGAGCAAATGTTAAGGCCTTGGAATTGGTACAAGCTCTTCGCCAACAAGGATTCAAAGCAGAGCGTGATTACCTCAACCGTAAGCTCAAAGCTCAGTTCAAGTCAGCCGATGTCTTTGCGGCTAAGACTCTTATCACCCTAGGCGAGAGCGAAGTTGAAAGCGGACAAGTGACAGTCAAGAACAACCAAACCCGAGAAGAAGTGCAAGTATCACTTGATGCAATCAGCCAAAACTTCTCAGAAATCTTTGAAAAATTAGGCTTTTAATAGTAGAAAAACTGGTCAGGGAATTACTCCTGACCTTTTTCTTTTGCAAAATGACAAAAATCATAAACTTTTTGACAAATATACTTGTCAAAAAGAAAAAGATGTGTTACAATATAAGCAAGTTAAGAAATAGGAGGGAGCCACATGTGGGTATGGATTTTGTTTCCTTTTCTCGTCTTGATTTATATGAGTCAATCTAAGAAAATCAAGCGGTTAGAGAAGAGGTTAAAGGTAATCGAAAGAAAAGAGAAAGGAAATATAGAAATGTCAAGATTATTGCAAGAAATGATTGGAAAGAAACCAACAATCATTGGAGAACTATTTGGAACAAATTTTTGGGAAGTTGTGGATGTTGATGAGGAATGGGTCAAGCTACGATATGTAGACAATACGGGAAAAGAAAAAATCAAGTTGCAACGTATTGAGGATATTCAAACCGTTGAATTTGACGGAGAGTAGGTGTGTGACATGCAACTAAAAAATCGTCTAAAAGAGCTGCGGGCTCGCGATGGCCTTAATCAAACCGAACTAGCCAAGCTAGCAGGGGTTTCCAGACAGACCGTTAGTCTACTAGAACGGGACGAATACACCCCGTCCATTATCATTGCCCTGAAAATATCTCAAATTTTCAACGAAACAGTCGAATCAGTATTTCGCTTGGAGGAGGACGAGTGATGAACAAGTATAAAGTGATTTATTACATGAGTGTTCTTGCCCTCATTGTGAATGCTTTCGCTATGATTGGAACATTACTGGGGTGGTTCTATTTTGTTGAAAGTAAGTATTTATTTTGGGTTAACTTAGTCCTCTTGTCCATTTTCAACTGGTTGAAGAAGAAGGAGAAAAATGATGAACAAGTATAAAGTGATCTATTATGTAGTTGCCATAGCTTTATTAGTCAGCCTGTGTCTACTAATTGGAACAAATCTAGGATGGTTTGATCTCTATTACAGCGACCAATTTATCTGGGCCTACTTTGCTCTTATCCCAGTCGTTGACTGGATTGAAAAGAAATCCAAAAATTTAGCAAGTAAATAAGGAGAATGAATATGGAAAAGAAAAAGAAACGTGGATTGTTGTTTTTAATGGTTGTTGTCTTGGGATTTTTCTTGGGCATTTTTGTAGGGATGTTTAAGGCTGTTGCCGAATCCCACGGAATTATGTTAGATGTAAAAATCTTGATACCCTGGCTATCAGCTATTTGTTTAGTGTTAGGTTTCATTAGCATTCTTTTGACATTCAATTTCCTAAAGAAAAGCAGAAAATTTCATTCCTTGTATCAAGAGGAAATGGATGATGATCTGAATGAAAGCTATTATGTGCAAATGTATCGGAATCTCGAGTTTGGAACCATTGCTTTTAATATTGCAAGTGTAGCGATTTTATTGGCTCTTTTCATCTCAGGTAGTGAAGCGGTTGTACTAAATGGAAGCCATATAACCTTATCTCTTTCTTTTTTGGCATTAGTGCTGATTTTCAGTGTTCAAAAATATCTTTTCAAGACGATTTCGATTGTTCGTCAGTTTGATTTGGCATTTTTCTCTATTCCAAAGGATATGTTAGATTATGTCAATTCTTACGATGAAGGAGAACGACAAGCTAATTTGGAACAGAGTTTTCGGATTTTATTCCAATTAAACCAATATATTTTACCAGGTTTGTATATTTTGATTGATATTGTTTCTGTACTTACGGGAGAAATTCAGTTATTAGGTCTTTTAGCTGTAGCTGTAGTCCATGTTTATATCAATATAATGTATATACCTATGGTAAAACGCTACTTCAAATAAAGGAGTTTCTATGATTCGTGTTGAAAATGTAAGCAAAAGTTTTGGGAGCAAAAAAGCTCTTCACCAGATTTCTTTTGAGATTAAGGAGGATGAAATCTTTGGTTTTCTTGGCCCTTCTGGCTCAGGTAAAACAACCATGATCAATGTCTTAACAGGACAGTTGGCTGCAGATCAAGGTAAAACAGTTTTGTTAGGCAAGAATTCTCAAGATTTAACCTCAAATGATTTGGAACAAATTGGTATTGTTAGTGATGGCAGTGGCTTTTATGAAAAGATGAGTCTTTACAAAAATCTGCTCATTTACGCTAAGTTATATGGTCTCAAGTCAGATAGAGTAAATCAGGTACTCCAACAGGTTGGATTGGCAGATGCTAAAGATATTATCGCAGAAAAACTATCTACAGGAATGAAACAACGAATGTTCTTGGCTCGTGCCCTTCTGAATGCTCCTAAGATTCTCTTTCTTGATGAGCCAACCAGTGGCTTAGACCCTACAACATCCAAGATGATTCATACCCTACTTCAAGAATTAAAGCAGGCGGGGACAACTATCTTTCTGACCACGCATGATATGAATGAAGCAACTCTGCTTTGTGATCGCTTATCTCTTTTAAATAAGGGAAACTTAATAGAGTATGGAAGTCCGCAAGATATTATCCAGAAGTACCATGTGGATAAGAAAGTACGTGTGGTTTATAACGATGGACGAGAACAGATAGTTCCATTTGAAGAATTACCACATTTAGACACGACAGATTTGATGGTGGTTCACTCTTGTGAGCCAACTCTAGAAGAAATCTTTATCAGATTGACAGGAGAAAAGTTAGATGTTTAGAAAATTAAATGCCCTACTATGGTTAAGAGTACAAGTTCTTATTAGCAATTCAAGTTTGTTAGCAACTTTATTGATGCCTTTTGGTATTGCTGTTTTATATAATGAATTTTCAAATAAGAATGGACAATTGAGCCTATTTTTACTATCTGCTAGCTTGACGATGGTCTTGAGCATGGGAAGTGGTTATATGGTATCGATTATGATGGCAGAAGATAAGGAAAAACGAAATCTTAAATCACTCATCCTAAGTGGTGTGACAGCAACAGAATATACTTTCAGTATGCTTGTTCTCCCTATTCTGATAATGTTACTTGCTATGATTGTACTTCCCATCTATCTTAAAGTAGATGTATCTGGTTATTTATTTGCCTACGTTATCTATTTGCTCCTAGCAACTATTAGTATTATTTTTCTCAACCTTCTAATCGGTGCGGTGTCAGATACTCAATCTAAAGCGCAAGTTTATAGTATCTTCCCTATGTTAATTGTCTCTTTTTTACCTATGATTGCTTCTCAAAATGATACGGTTCAAAAAGTGTTG
Organism: Streptococcus mitis; assembly: GCF_965111725.1. Classification (GTDB taxonomy): domain Bacteria; phylum Bacillota; class Bacilli; order Lactobacillales; family Streptococcaceae; genus Streptococcus; species Streptococcus mitis_DV. The sequence continues at coordinate 134,399 of NZ_OZ217341.1, forward strand.
GATTACTCGTTCGTTGGTCCTATTGTAAATCTTTTAAATAAAAAAGGTGGAGAAATATCTTTTTCTAACATCGGCATGTTACTTGCCTGGGTACTTGTGTTAGGAATAGCAAACCTCTTTGTATTGAAAAACAGCTATAAAGCAAGATAGGAGAACTTTATGAAACTACTTAAAAACCTTGGCTGGTTTCTTCTAGCCATTCTATCCTTTTTATTCATCTATGGCTTCATTCAGGGGCTCGCGACCTCTTCGCTTGCCTTAGGTGCTTCACCTTATGCTGTGACCTTGCTCTATGTGGCCTTGGCTGGAGTTTATGTGTACGGTATTTACAAATGGTATCAGAAAGCTCCTGTTCGTATTGAGAAGAGTGGCTTTAACCGATTTATTTGGCTTCCTGCCTTGGTTTGGTTCTTATCTCTGGTTGTCCAGTTTTTCTTGCCAAATGATCCTTCAGTAAATCAACAAATAGCGACAGACTTGACCTTGTCTCAACCACTCTTCTCCTTCTTTGCGGTCGTTATTTTTGCTCCTTTGACGGAAGAACTTATCTTTAGAGGGATGTTAGCACGCTACCTCTTTCCTAAGCAGGACAATAGTAAACAAACTCTGATTTTTCTTCTGGTATCTAGTCTTCTGTTTGCCTTGATTCATTTCCCAGGTGATGTGCAACAATTTTTTGTCTATTTTAGCCTTGGTTTTAGTTTGGGCTTGGCTTATATTAGCAGAAAAGGTCTGGTCTACAGTATTTCTCTCCACGCTTTGAATAATTTAGTCGGCTTTTTAATGATTCTCATGCTATAATAGAGTCAGGAGGTCACATGAAACGAGTAATTTTATTAGCAGTGATTCAAGCAGTTGTTCTATTTTTCATTATCGGGGCACTAGCTTATGCCTTCAAAGGCGATTTCTTCTACAACTATCTAGCAGTTGTCTTTGCCCCTATTGCAGGTGTACTGCGTTTTGGGACGGCTTACATAACGGAAATTGTCTTGCCTCGAAAGGCAGCCGAAATTGCTGAAAAGCGTAAAGCAGGCAACAATTCAAAATAAAAGAGTCCGGTGAAATTTTCATCGGATTTTTGTATTATACTCAATGAAAATCAAAGAGCAAACTAGGAAGCTAACCGCAGGTTGCTCAAAACACTGTTTTGAGGTTGTGGATAGAACTGACGAAGTCAGTAACCATACCTACGGTAAGGCGACGCTGACGTGGTTTGAAGAGTGTTAGCGTTAATTTTTAGGTCCTTCACTTGATTTTTAAAGTCAGGCAAACTTTTCTGATGATTTTCATGAAGAGCCTGCGCTTTTATGGTAAAATAGTAACAGAATAAAAGAGGAGAGAAACAATGAAACGTAGTATGTATGCTGGTCGTGTTCGTGAGGAACACATCGGACAAGAAATAACCTTGAAAGGATGGGTTGGCCGTCGTCGTGACCTCGGTGGTTTGATCTTTATCGACCTTCGTGACCGTGAAGGAATCATGCAGTTGGTTATCAACCCTGAAAAAGTATCTGCAGAGGTTATGGCGACAGCTGAAAGCCTTCGTAGCGAATTTGTTATCGAGGTGACTGGACAGGTCGTTGCGCGTGAGCAAGCCAATGATAAGTTGCCAACTGGTGCAGTTGAGTTGAACGTGACAGCTTTGACAGTGCTTAATACAGCTAAGACAACCCCATTTGAGATTAAGGATGGCATTGAGGCCAATGACGATACACGTTTACGTTACCGTTATCTTGACCTTCGTCGTCCAGAGATGCTGGAAAATCTTAAACTTCGTGCCAAGGTGACCCACTCTATCCGTAATTACTTGGATGAGTTGGAGTTTATCGACGTGGAGACACCATTCCTTTCTAAGTCAACGCCAGAAGGGGCGCGTGACTATTTGGTGCCATCTCGTGTTAATAAAGGGCATTTCTATGCTCTTCCACAAAGTCCACAAATCACTAAGCAGCTCTTGATGAATGCTGGATTTGATCGTTATTACCAAATCGTTAAATGTTTCCGTGATGAGGACTTGCGCGGAGACCGCCAGCCTGAGTTTACTCAGGTCGACTTGGAAACGTCTTTCCTTACTGAGCAAGAAATCCAAGATATCACAGAAGGCTTGATTGCGCGCGTGATGAAAGAAACTAAAGGCATCGAAGTGACACTTCCATTCCCTCGTATGAAATACGATGATGCGATGGCTCTTTACGGTTCTGACAAGCCAGATACCCGTTTTGATATGTTGCTTCAGGACTTGACAGAAGTGGTCAAAGGTGTAGACTTTAAAGTCTTTTCAGAAGCACCTGCTGTAAAAGCCATTGTGGTCAAAGGGGCTGCGGATAACTATTCACGTAAAGACATCGACAAGATGACGGAAGTAGCCAAACAGTACGGTGCCAAAGGTCTTGCTTGGGTCAAGGTGGTTGATGGAGAATTAAACGGACCAGTTGCTAAGTTCTTGACTAGCATCCAAGCAGAATTGACAGCAGCACTTGCGCTTGAAGATAAGGATTTGGTTCTCTTTGTGGCAGATACGCTTGAAGTGGCTAATGCAACGCTCGGTGCCCTTCGTGGACGTATTGCCAAAGAGCTTGGCTTGATTGATAACGATAAATTCAACTTCCTTTGGGTGGTTGACTGGCCAATGTTTGAATGGTCTGAAGAAGAAGGCCGCTACATGAGCGCCCACCATCCATTCACACTTCCACAGGAAGAGACTGCTCACGAATTAGAAGGTGATTTGGCTAAGGTTCGTGCCATTGCTTACGATATTGTCTTGAACGGTTACGAACTTGGTGGTGGTAGCCTTCGTATCAACCAAAAAGACCTTCAAGAACGCATGTTCAAGGCTCTTGGTTTCTCAACTGAAGAAGCCAATGACCAGTTTGGCTTCCTTCTTGAAGCCATGGACTATGGTTTCCCACCACACGGTGGTTTGGCTATCGGGCTTGACCGATTTGTCATGCTCTTAGCAGGGGAAGAAAATATCCGTGAAGTCATTGCCTTCCCTAAAAACAACAAGGCAACTGACCCAATGACACAAGCTCCTTCAACAGTAGCTCTTAAACAACTAGAGGAACTCAGCTTACAAGTAGAAGAAGATGAAACAAGCAAAACGAATTAAGCGGTGGCGCTATTATCTGCGCCGCTTTGCTTATCAGATAAAAATTTTACGTGTCTTACAAAGCATCTCTCGGGAAAAATATGATGAGAAGATTTCGGCCTCTCTGGTCTATGGATTTCTATCAGCAGTAGCGGTCAATTTCTTTTTCCAACCAGGGCATGTGTATTCGAGTGGTGCGACAGGTCTGGCACAGATTATCTCTGCCTTGAGTAATCACTGGTTTGGTTTTCATATTCCGATTTCGCTGACCTTCTACGCCATTAACTTCCCTTTGATGGTCTTAGCTTGGTATCAGATTGGCCATAAGTTCACCGTCTTTACCTTTATCACGGTATCTATGAGTTCCTTCTTTATCCAGTTTGTCCCTGTGGCAACCTTGACGGAGGATCCTATTATCAATGCCCTTTTTGGGGGCGTTGTCATGGGCTTGGGGATTGGTTTTGCCCTTCGCAACAATATCTCCAGTGGTGGAACGGATATAGTCAGTCTGACCATTCGCAAGAAAACGGGTAAGAATGTTGGTAGTATTTCTTTCTTGGTAAATGGGACCATCATGCTGATAGCAGGTTTGACCTTTGGTTGGAAATACGCTCTCTACTCTATGATTACCATCTTTGTCTCTAGCCGTGTGACAGATGCGGTCTTTACTAAGCAAAAGCGTATGCAGGCCATGATTGTGACCAATCATCCAGACAAGGTAATTGAGAAAATCCATAAAAAATTGCACCGCGGAGCAACCATGATCCACGATGCAGAAGGAACCTATAATCATGAGAGAAAGGCAGTTTTAATCACTGTCATTACACGTGCAGAGTTTAATGAATTTAAACAGATTATGACACAAGTGGATCCGGGCGCCTTTGTCTCTGTATCGGAGAATGTTCATATTCTAGGAAGATTTGTTGAGATAGATAACTAGTGACTAGTACTTAAAATGAGTCTTCCCATAATAAAACGCATAGTATCAAGGTTTTCAAGACCTGATAGTATGCGTTTTTTGCTTTTAACGACTTTTTGCCCAGTCTCTTATTTTTCAATAATTTTGTGGGCGATTAACTGGCGGTAGCAGATTTGTCTATTTTCTTTAGAATCATTGATGATGCAGAGAATAGTTTCTAAAGAAGTGCGTCCGAGGGCTAGGCTATTGATATCTATATAGGCTGCCAAATTGAGCTTGGGATTGACTGAGTCGAAACTGAGAACAGGGACATCCAGTTGGTGTTTGGCAATATAGTCACAGACTCCTTCGGCTAGGAGGCTATCGGTTGTGATGATGGCATCAATTTGTGGATCGTGCTTGAATAATCGCTTGCTAAATTTATAGCCCTTTTCTTCCAGAAACTCGTCTGCAAAGTAGATGCGATTGTTGTCAGTGGTAAGTTTGTAATGTTTAAGCGCCTGTTCATAGCCTGTTAAACGGTCTTTGGTCACGAAGAGCTTTTTACTTCCTCCGATAAAGGCAATGCGTTTGCAGCCTTTTTTGATGAAATATTCTGTCGCATCAAAACCAGCTTGAACGTTGTCATTATCGACAAGTGGGATGAAAGGAGATAGAGATTTACCTAAGATAAGGAAGGGGAACTGTTCTTCTGCTACGAGTTTTACAAGAGGGTCTTCTTCTTGGGCATAGAGAAAGATTAGCCCATCTACACGCTTGCCGTAGACCATTTGTGAAATAGCGTTGAGACGCTCCTTCTCATCTTTTCCTGTTGCTATCTGAATGGCATAGTGGTTTTCAGATGCGACTTGAGAGATACCACGTAGAACTGATGGAAAGAAAGGATTCTGGTAGAAGGCGTCTGAGTCATCAGGAAGAACTAAGCCGATAACTTGCGTATAACTGCTTACCAAGCTACGAGCGTTGAGGTTTGGGTGGTAGTTGAGTTCCTTCATAGCCTTGCGAACGCGTTTTTTTGTTTCGTCGCTAATGGTTGATTTATTTTGAATAACACGGGTTACGGTTGAAGGTGAAACACCAGCAGCCTTGGCCACGTCTTTAATCGTAACGGGCATAAAAATCTCCTATTTATGGTAATCTGGATCACGGAAATGTGTTTTATAAAAGATAGTGACCAGATACAGAACAAAAAGAATGTTTTGTACAGTAATCAGGGTTGTCATATTTTGGCCAAATAATCCCAAAATAAGTGTAATCAGAGTTGGTAATCCTAAACAGTTCAAGATAAAATGGTAGCACTCTTTAAAGGTTCTAAATGAAAAGAGGCGTGATTTCTTAGTGATATAAAGGAGAAGACTAGCTCCTAGAGAGACGATAAAGAAATTCAAACCAAAGAGGAAGCTAGCACCGAGAACTAGGAAGAGACTGATATAGACACGATTTTGTTGGTACCAGTCTTTAGAAATTGCTTGGGTCAAGCTGTCTTTGCTTTTGAAACTCTCAGTCTGAATAGCTCGGTAAGAGACGCGGGTCAGTTCTTTGCTTTCCTTGCTGATGACCAGCTCATTTGTATCGAAATGCAGTTGCAAGTCCTTCGGGAACTCCTTACTTGGGCTTGGACCGATCACAATAGAAGGCGCTTGATTAGTTGTTCCTGTATAAGTTAAGTTGCCATCAATAATTCTAGCATGCTCAGAGAGATCCTGGACAACCTCATCTGTCAATGGTTCATAGACATTATCGATAAAGGTTTCTAGCGGATAAGTCTCCTGTGAGCTGTTTTGGATGGCAATGGGTACCATCGACAAGCTGATAAGGAAGATACTGGTAAAGAGAAGTTGAAACCAGTTGAGCCCGAAACGTTTGGACAGGGGCTTACGAAATCCCCAAATACTTGAAAAATAGGAAAATGGATATGGAAGCATAGGTATCTTTCTAAAAGGTGTTTTCTATATGAGTATTATTATATAGAGAAATGTGCTTTATTTCAAGTCTAGGAGAAAATTGCTTGTTGTAAGGATCTTACTTACAGTAACAATCGCTAATACTCAATGAAAATCAAAGTGCAAACTAGAAAGCTAGCCGCAGGTTGATCAAAACACTATTTTGAGGTTGCAGATGGAAGCTGACGTGGTTTGAAGAGATTTTCGAAGAGTATAAAATGAAAAAGGGTGGCGGGGATATATTATCCCTTGTCGCCACCACTTGTAAGTCCTGAAACAAAGTTCTTTTGTAGGAAGAAGAAGAGAATACAGATTGGAAGGGCGATGAGGATAGCACCTGCTGAGAAGTAGGCAATCTTCAAGTTTTTCACATTGCTGACGAAGGTTTGGAGACCTACGGCAACAGTAAAGTATTCTTTCTCACGAAGCAAGAAACTAGAGAGGATGTAGTCTCCAAAAGGTCCCATGAAGGCCCAGAGAGCTTGTACGGCAACCATTGGGCGAACAAGTGGAAGAACAATTTGCCAGAAGCGGCGGAAGTGTCCTGCACCGTCTAGTTTTGCAGATTCGTCTAAAGACATTGGCACTGTATCGAAGTAGCCTTTCATGAGCCAAGCATTCATCGGGATACCACCACCAACGTAGAGGAAGATGAGGAACCAGCTGTGGTTAAGGGCGTTCAACATAAGCGCCATAACGAAGAAGGCTGTCAAAGCGGCCATGGTTGGCACCATTTGGATAATCAAGAAGAAAACCAAACTTTGTTTACGAGCCAAGAAGTTATAACGGCTGTAAGCATAACCAGCAAGTACGATGATACTTGTTTGAACAGCCATGGTAATCAAGGCGATAATCAAAGTGTTGAGGTACCAAGTGCCGTACAAGGTTTCAGTGAAGAGGCCTTTAAAGTTATCAAAATTGAGGTCGATGTTAGTATCTAGTTTAAAGGCTGAGACGTTACCTGCTTTAAAGGCTGACATGATGGTAATCAAAAGTGGATAGATAATGACAATTGATAGACCAATCAGGTAAAGGTAAGTAAGGGTTTGAGTCAGTCTACGTTTGAGTTTAATTGAGTTATTCATCTTAGACGTCCTCCATATCAAATGCGTGTAGTTTCTTGAATGCGATCATAGAGATTGAGATGACAATGATAGAGATAATCAAGGTAACAGCTGCCGCCATTGAGTATTGAGGAGATGTACCTGTTGTCAAACGGTAGATCCATGAGATCAAGATATCGGTTGAACCAGCTCCACCACCGACACTACCAGGTCCTCCACCATTGAAGAGGTACATGATAGAGAAGTTGTTAAAGTTGAAGGTGTATTGACTGATCAAAGTAGGTGCCGCAACAGCCAAGATCATTGGGAAAGTGATGTTGCGGAATTTTTGCCAAGCATTAGCACCGTCAATATAAGCTGCTTCGTAAAGGTCGTTAGGAATAGATTGCAAGATACCTAAAGTCAAAACGTAGATGTATGGGAATCCGAGCCAACCTTGCATCATAATCAAGGCAATCTTAGTCCAAGTAGGGTCTGTTTTCCAAGGGATAAGAGCTCCATCAAGGAAAGGAAGGAATTTAGCCAAGATTGGCAATACTTGAGTGTTGATAGCTCCGACACTATCGTTAAACATGTTTGAGAATGTCAAGATAGTGATGAAGGCTGGGACAGCCCAAGGAAGAAGGAAAATAACACCAAAGATACGTTTTCCTTTGATAAATGGTTGGTTAGCAATGATAGCTGTGAAGATACCAATTACGATTTGTAAAGTAGAAGCTGCCAAAGCCCAGATGATAGTCCAAGAAAGAACAGACCCAAAGGCTGAACGGAAGGTACTCAAGCTCCAGATATTACTAAAGTTTGTCAAACCAACCCAGTCCAACAATTTGTTTGGTGGTAAGTGTTGGAAGTCATAGTTAGTAAAGGCGATCATCAAGGTTACGATAACTGGGAAGATAATCGCAAAAGTCATGGCAACATAAGATGGAATAATCAAGAGGTAAGGGAAGCCATTTTCATAGATTCCTTTGATCATTTCTTTGAGGGTACGTGGAACTGGAATTCCATTGTTAATGCGTTTTGCAATCGTATGTGCATCTTTAATATTTGCGAAATAAAAGAGTACATAAACGACTACAAAGATTAAATGGAAGGCACCGCGAATCAGCATAAAGAGGGAATTGTCACGACCTGGCTTGTCACCAAGAGTGATGAGGTTGCTCAATTCAGGGGCTGCAAGTGCTAGGAAGTAAAGGACAAATACGATGGTTACACCAAGGAAGATAAAACCTTTGGCTTTTTGTTTATTGTAAATCTGTCCTAACCCAGGAATGATAGACAGCAGGGCTGCTTTACTAGGTTGTTGCTTTTCCATAATAACTCCTTTCATAGGATACCGCTTTTTATAAGAAAGCTAAATTATTTGTGTTTCTATTGATAAATTCAAAGGGGGATTTGATTTCCACCCCCCTTGAACAAATTTGTTATTCACCAAATTTTTGTTTGATTGTTTCTTTAATCAATGTTACAGCATCGTTAGCAGATGTTTTCGCATCTTTTTGACCACTTACAGCATCAAAGAGCATATTTTTCGCTGGATCCCAAACTGCAGACATTTGAGAGATGTTTGGAATTGGTTGAGCGTTCTTGAACTGTTTGATAACAGCTGTTGTCAACTCATCGTTTTTACCTTCAGCGTATGAACGAGCTTCGGTGTTAGCTGGAATTTCGTTAGTTGCATCGTAGAAGGCTTTTTGTTGTTCAGTTGAAACAAGGAAGTCTACAAATTTTTGAGCGCCTTCAAGGTTCTTAGTGCTTGATGGGATGATCCAAGCTTTACCCCCACCGAACGCTGCATATTCTTTTCCGTTTGGAAGAGTTGGGATAGTAGCAACACCGTAGTTTACTTTAGCATCTTTGAAGGCTTGAGCTTTCCAAGGTCCGTCGATGATAGCAGCTGTTTTACCTTCTTGGAATTGAGTTTGGATTAAGTTTCCAGCACCTTCAGTATCTTGCATACCTTTAGGCCATTTTTCGTACCAAGATTTAGCGTAGTTGATACCTGCGATAGAACCGTCGTTTGCAAGACCGATGTCTTTAGCGTCTTTACCGTTTTGTCCGAATACGTAAGCGCCGTTACCAGCAAGAAGTCCGTATGCATAGTAGAAGTTTGTCCAGTCAGCTAGGAAGGCAGTAGTTTTTCCATCTTCTCCAGCGAAGGCATATTTGCTATCTTTAGCAAGGTTTTCCAAGTCAGCAAATGTTTTTGGAGCATCTTTCACCAAGTCTTTGTTGTAGTACATAACAAGTGACTCGATAACGGCAGGAGCACCGTAAACTTTACCATCAGCAGCGGTTACAAGAGATTTAGTTGTGTCGTCTGTTTTAGCACCATCGCTCAATTTCACTTCTGAAAGTTGGCCGTCAGAACCAAGACTACCTACACGGTCGTATGGAGCCATCATAACGTCAGCAGCTTGACCTGATTGGTTGTCAAGAGAAAGTTTGTCAAGTCCACCAAGTTGGTCACCAGATTTGATGTTAATTGTTGTGCCTGATTGCTCTTTATAAGCTTTGGCAACTGTTTCAGCATAAGCTTTGTATTGGTCTTCAACGTAGAAAGTGAGTTCTTTGGCTTCAGATGAACCAGAATCAGCAGGCTTATCAGCAGTTTTGCTTCCGCAAGCTACCAAAAGCAAGCTAGCAAGTGTAACAGTTCCAAGCACAGCAGTGCTCTTCATGAATTTAGATGACATAGTGTATTCCTCCTAAAGAATAACAAGTTTTATTGACAAGAAAAACGCAAACGTTTTCCTTTATGAGCTTAGTATAGCACAAATAGAAAACGGTTGCAAGTGTTTTTGTTAAAAATTTTAAAAAAATTTTAAGCTTGATTTGATAGCATGATTTTGCTTTTTAATAGAAGAAAAGTGTGAAATAGATAAGAATACAGTATTTTTAATAAAAAATAGATGTAATCTGTCTAAAGAGGGAAATTAGGAGGGCTATCTCCCTGTTTCTAATTCCTATCTATTTTCTATAGACCTTTGTGTCTTCTTGCATATAAATTTAAGTTTTCTAGGGGAGGATTTGCACTTTGTAGACTGTCCCGTGAGGCTCAAACTTTAGGATTAGATAGTTTTAATACTCTTCGAAAATCAAATTCAAACCGCGTCAACGTCGCCTTGCCGTACTCAAGTACAGCCTGCGGCTAGTTTCCTAGTTTGCTCTTTGATTTTCATTGAGTATAAGTTATCTTTGCTAAAATGGGTTAGTCTCCTTAAAAATAATCAAAAAAGTTTTTTTAAAAACGCTTGCAATTATGTTTGAAAAGGAGTATAATTATAAGTAACGCAAACGTTTGCGTCTGCTAAAATACGCAACGTTCCATTATTTTAACACATGAGGTGCTATTATGAAAAAACGTCAAAGTGGTGTGTTGATGCACATCTCTTCTCTCCCAGGAGCCTACGGAATCGGATCATTTGGTCAAAGTGCTTACGACTTCGTTGATTTCTTGGTTCGCACAAAACAACGTTACTGGCAAATCCTTCCATTAGGAACAACTAGTTACGGAGATTCTCCTTACCAGTCTTTCTCAGCCTTCGCAGGAAATACTCATTTTATCGATTTGGATATCTTGGTGGAGCAAGGTTTATTGGAAGCAAGTGACCTTGAAGGAGTTGACTTTGGTAGCGATGCGTCTGAAGTTGACTATGCTAAGATTTACTATGCACGTCGTCCTCTTTTGGAAAAAGCGGTGAAACGTTTCTTTGAAGTCGGAGATGTTAAAGATTTTGAGAAATTTGCTCAAGACAACCAATCATGGCTTGAGCTCTTTGCTGAGTATATGGCTATCAAAGAGCATTTTGACAATCTTGCTTGGACTGAATGGCCAGATGCAGATGCTCGTGCTCGTAAAGCTTCAGCACTTGAAAGCTACCGTGAGCAATTGGCAGACAAATTGGTTTACCACCGTGTGACTCAATACTTCTTCTTCCAACAATGGTTGAAATTGAAAGCTTACGCTAACGACAACCACATCGAAATCGTTGGAGACATGCCAATCTACGTAGCGGAAGATTCAAGCGATATGTGGGCAAATCCACATCTCTTCAAGACAGATGTTAACGGTAAGGCAACTTGCATCGCAGGATGCCCACCAGATGAATTTTCTGCAACTGGTCAGCTTTGGGGTAACCCAATCTATGACTGGGAAGCAATGGATAAAGACGGTTACAAATGGTGGATTGAACGCTTGCGTGAAAGCTTCAAAATCTACGACATCGTTCGTATCGACCACTTCCGCGGCTTCGAATCTTACTGGGAAATCCCTGCTGGTTCCGATACAGCAGCACCTGGTGAGTGGGTGAAAGGTCCGGGCTACAAGCTTTTTGCAGCCGTTAAGGAAGAACTTGGTGAGTTAAACATCATCGCAGAAGACCTTGGTTTCATGACAGACGAAGTTATCGAATTGCGTGAACGTACTGGCTTCCCAGGAATGAAGATTCTTCAATTTGCCTTCAACCCAGAAGACGAAAGCATCGATAGCCCACACTTGGCACCTGCTAACTCAGTTATGTACACAGGAACACACGATAACAATACGGTCCTTGGTTGGTACCGTAACGAGATTGATGATGCAACTCGTGAGTACATGGCTCGTTACACGAACCGTAAAGAGTATGAAACAGTGCCACATGCTATGCTTCGTACAGTCTTTTCATCAGTTAGCTTCATGGCAATTGCAACTATGCAAGATTTGCTAGAATTGGATGAGACAGCTCGTATGAACTTCCCATCTACCCTTGGTGGAAACTGGTCTTGGCGTATGACTGAAGATCAATTGACACCAGCTGTCGAGGAAGGTTTGCTTGACTTGACAACAATCTATCGCCGAATCAATGAAAATTTGGTAGAATTAAAGAAATAATACAATATCAGGAGACATCTTAAACATGTTATCACTACAAGAATTTGTACAAAATCGTTACAATAAAACCATTGCAGAATGTAGCAATGAAGAGCTTTACCTTGCTCTTCTTAACTACAGCAAGCTTGCAAGTAGCCAAAAACCAGTTAACACTGGTAAGAAAAAAGTTTACTACATCTCAGCTGAGTTCTTGATTGGTAAACTCTTGTCAAACAACTTGATCAACCTTGGACTTTACGACGATGTTAAAAAAGAACTTGCAGCTGCAGGTAAAGACTTGATCGAAGTCGAAGAAGTTGAATTGGAACCATCTCTTGGTAATGGTGGTTTGGGACGTTTGGCTGCCTGCTTTATCGACTCAATTGCGACTCTTGGTTTGAATGGTGACGGTGTTGGTCTTAACTACCACTTTGGTCTTTTCCAACAAGTTCTTAAAAACAACCAACAAGAAACAATTCCAAATGCATGGTTGACAGAGCAAAACTGGTTGGTTCGCTCAAGCCGTAGCTACCAAGTACCATTTGCAGATTTTACTTTGACATCAACTCTTTACGATATTGATGTTACTGGTTATGAAACAGCAACTAAAAACCGCTTGCGTTTGTTTGACTTGGATTCAGTTGATTCTTCTATTATTAAAGACGGTATCAGCTTTGACAAGACAGATATCGCTCGCAACTTGACTCTCTTCCTTTACCCAGATGATAGTGACCGTCAAGGTGAATTGCTCCGTATCTTCCAACAATACTTCATGGTTTCAAACGGTGCGCAATTGATCATCGACGAAGCAATCGAAAAAGGAAGCAACTTGCATGACCTTGCTGACTACGCAGTTGTACAAATCAACGATACTCACCCATCAATGGTTATCCCTGAATTGATTCGTCTTTTGACTGCACGTGGTATCGAGCTTGACGAAGCAATCTCAATCGTTCGTAGCATGACTGCCTACACTAACCACACAATCCTTGCTGAAGCCCTTGAAAAATGGCCTCTTGAATTCTTGCAAGAAGTGGTTCCTCACTTGGTACCAATCATTAAAGAATTGGACCGTCGCGTGAAAGCAGAAGTGAAAGATCCAGCTGTTCAAATTATTGACGAGAGCGGACGTGTTCACATGGCTCACATGGATATCCACTACGGATACAGCGTTAACGGGGTAGCAGCACTCCACACTGAAATCTTGAAAAACTCTGAGTTGAAAGCCTTCTACGACCTTTACCCAGAAAAATTCAACAACAAAACAAACGGTATCACTTTCCGTCGTTGGCTCATGCATGCTAACCCAAGCTTGTCTCACTACTTGGATGAGATTCTTGGAGACGGTTGGCACCATGAAGCAGATGAGCTTGAAAAACTTTTGTCTTATGAAGACAAAGCAGCTGTCAAAGAAAAATTGGAAAGCATCAAGGCTCACAACAAACGTAAATTGGCTCGTCACTTGAAAGAACACCAAGGTGTGGAAATCAATCCAAACTCTATCTTTGACATCCAAATCAAACGTCTTCACGAGTACAAACGCCAACAAATGAACGCCTTGTACGTGATCCACAAATACCTTGACATTAAAGCTGGTAACATTCCTGCTCGCCCAATTACAATCTTCTTTGGTGGTAAAGCAGCTCCAGCCTACACAATCGCTCAAGACATTATCCATTTAATCCTTTGCATGTCAGAAGTTATTGCTAATGATCCAGCAGTAGCTCCACACCTGCAAGTAGTTATGGTTGAAAACTACAACGTTACTGCAGCAAGCTTCCTTATCCCAGCATGTGATATCTCAGAACAAATCTCACTTGCTTCTAAAGAAGCTTCAGGTACTGGTAACATGAAATTCATGTTGAACGGAGCTTTGACTCTTGGTACTATGGACGGTGCTAACGTAGAAATCGCTGAGTTGGTTGGCGACGAAAACATTTACATCTTTGGTGAAGATTCAGAAACTGTTATCGACCTTTACGCAAAAGCAGCTTACAAATCAAGCGAATTCTACGCTCGTAAAGCTATCAAACCATTGGTTGACTTCATCGTTAGCGATGCAGTTCTTGCAGCTGGAAACAAAGAGCGCTTGGAACGTCTTTACAATGAATTGATCAACAAAGACTGGTTCATGACTCTTCTTGACTTAGAAGATTACATCAAAGTCAAAGAGCAAATGTTGGCTGACTACGAAGACCGTGACGCATGGTTGGATAAAGTTATCGTTAATATTTCTAAAGCAGGATTCTTCTCATCTGACCGTACAATCGCTCAGTATAACGAAGACATCTGGCACTTGAACTAAGATACAAATTCATACTAATACATTTTGTAAAAAAGCGAGTTTCGATTGAAATTCGCTTTTTTAAATGCTGTGGATTTTGGTTAATTCTGTCTAAAAATAGGGAAATCCTAGATACAGTGAAGGCTTTAAATGCTGGTTTTTACTGTCTTCAGCTTCACATCTCTTGTATTCGCTTACATAAAGTATTATAATATAATTGTAGGAAAGAAGGTGTTTTTATGTGGAAAAAATATTTTTCAAAATATAAATGGACGGATTTATTTTGGATACTATTTGTTATTTTGACCTGCCTCTATATAGGTAACCACGATTTGCTTCCTCTCAATCATCAAGAAATCTCTCTTCGAGGTAGTTTCTGGGGTTTGGTACTGGCCTTATATCACTTATTGTTCATTGATAAGTTTGTTATCTCGAATCGAAAATAAAGATTAGAACTATGCTTGACTGCCTACCTTTATGATTGATTTTTGGGGGAAGATTTTGTCTCTGTTATTTATTATTTTAAATTTATCTATTTTGTACAAGATCTATTCTTTGAGACGGGAGAAATCGAAATACTTGATTTATACGGCCTATATCATATTTGGGGTAAATGTAATATATGGTATTCAATGGCTATTAAAAGAATTGGTTTCAAATATTTCCTCTTAATGTGTATAGAAACTCCAGCGATTTTTGCATAACAAAACGCATAAGATTAAGGATTTAGTTCTGTATTGCACAGGACTGAGTCCTTTTAGTTTTACCTTAATTCGTTTATTGTTGTAGTAATCAATATAGTCTACAATGGCTTGTTCCAATTGCTTAAGCGACTGAAACGACTTCTCATAACCGTAAAACATTTCCGATTTCAAAATCCCAAAGAAGGACTCCATCATACCGTTGTCTGGGCTGTTACCCTTACGTGACATGGATGCTTGAATTCCCTTACCCTCAAGAAACTGATGATAAGAATCGTGTTGGTATTGCCAGCCTTGGTCACTATGGAGAAAGGTATTCTCGTAGCGTTTCTCTGTGAATGCCTGTTCCAACATTGTTTTTACTTGTTCTAAGTTGGGTGAAGTTGAAAGATTATAGGCGATAATTTCGCTATTAAAGCCATCTAAAACTGGTGATAAGTAAAGCTTTTGAGTACTTGCTGGAATGGCAAATTCTGTCACATCTGTGTAGCACTTTTCCATTACTTTAGAGCCTTCAAATTGACGTTGAATGAGATTCTCTGCCTTCTTGCCAACATCTCCTTTATGAGAAGAATATTTTCGTTTCTGTCGCATTTTAGCTTGTAAATTGAGTACTTTCATCAAGCGTTGAACTCTTTTCTGGTTTACCATATAACCACGATTTCTTAGTTCTAAATGAACCCGACGATAACCATAATTTCCCTTGTGTTCGATAAAAATGAATTGAATTTCAGCTTTAAGCTCTCGGTCCTTATCTGGTTTATCTAGCTGTTTCAAGTGATAGTAGTAGGTCGAACGAGCTAGTTTAATGACTTTTAGAAGAATATCTAACGAAAACTCAGTCATTAATTCTTGAACAATTTCTGTCTTTCTTCTTTCTCTTTTTCCTCCTTCAATCGGAGTTCTCTTAACTTTTTTAGGATAGCATTCTCCGCTCTCAGGTACTCATTTTCTGCTTGAAGACGTTCTAATTCTGTTCTCTCTTCAGGTTTCTTTTTTGGCTTACGTCCCATTTTAGGTACTCTCCCTCTTGTTTTCTCAACAATAGTATACCCGTTTTTCCTGTATTGTGCTAGCCAATTAAGAAGTATCGTACGACTTGGGAGGCCGTATTCAAGAGAAACTCTATCTTTAGTCCAGCCTTCATGTATGACTTTATGAATCATTTCTTGTTTTAAATCAGGAGAATAGTAACGATTTTTTCCTTTTTTGACGAACTCTATTCCATAACGATCAATCAATTTAATCATGTACCTAATATTAGAATTGTTTATCCCAAATTTATTTGAAAGCTTCTCTAAGCTATATCCTTGTTTTCTAAGTTCATAGATCTGAACTTTATCATCATAAGTTAACTTCATGATAAAAACACCCCAAAAGTTAGATTTTTTTCTGTCTAACTTTTGGGGTGCAGTTCATTCACTAAATTACCGTTTTTTGTTTGAATTCTATTACTATTAACTACCTATTATTACTAATATTATTACCAACAGTACTAATATTAGTACTAATTACCCTGAGGCCATCGTTTGTAAATTGACCCAAAACGTCAAATCCGTCATAAATTCCTTTATAAATAAAGAGTCCTAAAATTATAGATGAAATAATAATACTTGCACAAATAAAATATGTATGTTTTTTTTCGTTCATAATATCAATCCTCCTTTTTATTTGTATCCGCTTACATTTTATCATATAATGTTATTGTAGTCAAGAAAATGTGCTATTATGTTAAAAAATATTTTTCAAAATATAAATGGACGGATTTATTTTGGATTTTATTTGTTATTTTGATCTGCCTCTATATAGGTAACCATGATTTGTTTCCTCTCAATCATCAAGAAATCTCGCTTCGAGGGAGTTTCTGGGGATCTGTACTTGCCTTATATCAATTGCTATTTATTGATAAATTTATTATTTCGAATCGAAAATAAATGGAGAAGCTAAAAGCTTTAAATGTTTTAGACTTTTGGGATAGATAGTTTAAAAATTGAAATTTAAAACCGCAGATCTTCTTGAAATGCGGTTTTTTGTGTCAATTATAGTACTTTCCCAACCAGAATCTCTGCCTCAATGGTAATCTCTGTCAGTTGGCTCCAGTCAATCTTGGTCTGGTCAACGTGAAAGAGGAGAGGAGTCATACTGAGTAAGGCTTGGAGTTGTTCTGCTGTGATAGTCTTAGTCAGAGAGGCAGTTTGACTAGATAGGATGGTAAAGTGTTCTTGGAAATGATTTTTGATGTCTTGATTAGAGTAATCCTTGTTTGTCAGCTGGTTCTGTACCTTCTGACGGATTTCCTTGAGGTGATTTTCAGTTGGGATAACCTTTATCAAGATACCGTCTTTGGATAAAACGCGACGAAATTCTCCATAGTTGGCAGGTGAGAAGATATCAAGCAAGATATCCATGCTGGCGTCTTTTATAGGAAGACGAGCTAAGTCACCAACGAACCAATTGACTGCCCAGTTGGGTTCGCTCTTGGCAGCGATTTGGACGGAATCTTTGGAGATGTCAAAGGCATAGAAAGTTTTTTCAGAGTGACTTTCTTGTAGTTTGCGAGAATAGAAACCTTCACCACAACCGATATCCAAAATTGTTGTGGTAGTTTTTGAGCTTGCAAGCAAGTCAGATACAGCATCTAAGATAGCTTGGTAAAAACCGGCTTCTAGGATTTGTTGGCGGTTTTGAAAGTTTTCCTTGTCGTAGTTGTCAGATTGCTTAATTTGAGGTGCCAGATTGACATAGCCAAATTTAGCCAAGTCAAAAGAATGCCGATTCTCACATTTAAGACTAGATTCTACCAAGGCCAAATTTTCTTGACAGATAGGACAGGCAAAAGCACTAGCAGAAGCAAAACGCTGGAGTTTGGGTTTGAGATTTGTATTCATAGTTTAAGTGTATCAAAAGAGGCAAATGAAAGCAACTTTAGGATGATTTGTAATAAAATTAAATAGTAGTATCATTACTTTTCAAAGTGCCAAAATTAAATTGCTTTTATATCCAAAATGTTATATAATAATGATAAGGAGGAAATAAGTATGTTAAAAGAAGTATTAAGCGTCGCAAAAGTTGCGAAAAAATCATCACTCTTTTTGGGTGGTGTCGCATTTGGTACCCTTGGTTTGAAAATCTTGGCAAGTAAGGAAGCTAAAAAAGGTTATTCTAAAGCCTTGGCTAAGGCTTACAAGTTGAAAGACGAGCTAGATGCATCTGTTTCTGTTGTGAAACAACATGGAGACGATGTCTTGCAAGATGCCAAATATTTGTACGAGCAAGAGAAAAAAGAAGAGCAATTAGATAGCCTTATAGGAGAATAATATGTCTTTTAAAGTGCTACATAGAGGATACCAACATATCCGACTATCATCTTCTTTTTCACTTACCTTGGATATTCAAGACTATCTTCGTTCCTTGGCGAGAGATGAAAAGGGGATTGAGTCTATCCAGTTTTACATGGATCAACAGCACTTTACTCTACGCATAAAAGAAGGCTTTTCTGTATTAGATAATGCAGAAGCCTTTTTAAAAAGAATTGATAAAGGGAAAGTTTCTGAGTTGATGACTCTTCCCATTCGTAGAGAAGAGAGTGCTTATTCTATTGTTTCAGGTGCAGCGATTAAGCGTATGATTTTTCGTAGTTTTGTGCCGTATCCTATTCGCTATATATGGACTTGTTATCAGGCTTTTGGCTATATTAGAGAAGCCTATCAAACACTAGCGCGTAAGGAACTAACGATGGAAGTCTTGGACTGTTCGGCGATTTTATTGTCCTTGTTTATGAACCAATCCAAGACGGCAAGTAATATCATGTTTATGCTTGATTTGGGGAATCATTTAGATCAGTGGTCCTTGAAAAAAACTGCAACAGATTTAGAACAGAGTCTTCTTGCAAAAGAGAGCGATGTATTCTTAGTGCAGGGCGATACGGTCGTTAGTATCAAGAGTTCCGATGTTCAAATAGGAGATGTCTTGGTCCTATCTCAAGGAAATGAAATTCTGTTTGATGGACAAGTGGTTTCAGGTTTAGGTATGGTCAACGAAAGTTCCTTGACGGGAGAGAGTTTTCCAGTTGAAAAAAGAGAGTCTGATTTGGTTTGTGCAAATACAGTATTAGAAACTGGAGAGTTACGCATTCGTGTAACCGATAATCAGATGAACAGCCGTATTTTACAACTGATTGAGTTGATGAAGAAATCTGAAGAAAACAAGAAAACGAAACAACGCTATTTCATCAAGATGGCGGACAAGGTCGTCAAATATAATTTCTTGGGGGCTGGTCTGACTTACCTATTGACAGGTTCTTTTTCTAAGGCTATTTCTTTTCTATTAGTCGATTTCTCCTGCTCTTTGAAAATCTCTACTCCTGTAGCTTATTTGACAGCTATCAAGGAGGGGTTGAATCGTGAAATGGTGATTAAGGATGGGGATGTTCTGGAGAAATATCTGGAAGTTGATACTTTCTTGTTTGATAAGACGGGAACAATCACAACTAGTTATCCTATAGTTGAAAAGGTGTTACCTTTTGGGGACTATAGTGAGGAAGATATTCTCAGAATCAGTGCCTGTCTTGAGGAACACATTTATCATCCTATTGCTAATGCCATCGTCAAGCAAGCTGAGATAGAGGGGATTGAACATGAGGAAATGCATGGGAAACTTCAATATATCGCAAGCAAGGGAATCAAATCTCATATAGATGACCAACCAGTTCTTATTGGAAATTATGTCTTGATGCAGGATGAGCAGATTCATATCAGTTCAGAACAAAATGCTTTAATTGAAGAGTACAAGAGTCACTACAATCTCTTATTCTTGGCTTATCAGAATGAATTGATTGGAATGTTCTGCATTCATACTCCTTTGAGAAAAGAAGCAAAAGCAGCCTTGGAGAAACTTAAGGCACAAGGGAAAAAATTGATTCTGGCAACAGGGGACACCTTGGTTAGGACAGAGGAATTAGTCAAAGATTTGCCCTTTGATCAGGTTTATACAGATTTGAAACCTGATGGGAAATTTGAGTTAGTAGAGGAACTGCAGAAAGCAGGTCACACTATTTTGATGGTTGGGGATGGGTTGAATGACTCAGCTGCTCTAACCCTATCAGATATCGGTGTGGTGATGAATGAGAGTGCAGATATTTCTAAGCAGATGAGTGATATCTTATTGTTAGATAATCGTTTGGATTTCTTCCAAGAGTTGGATTGGCTATCATCATCTTTGCAAACACTCATCAAGAAGAATATTCAAGATACTGTTGTCGTAAATAGTAGTTTGATTGGCTTTGGCTTATTTAATTGGCTCAGTCCTTCAAATCTCTCTATCTTACATAATCTAACAACCTTGCGCATTGTACTGCGTAGCCTGTCTATTAAAAATAGATAGATGAGAGTTATCAACAACAAAAAGGAGTTACCTTTCTCGAGGTTAACTCCTTTTTTTATAGGTAAATGTTGAACAGTTTAGTAAGTCAATACAAAGTATTTTTTCTTTCCACGACGAATAACAGTCAGTTCGTTTTCTAACTTATCTGCGTCACTCAAGACATAGTCAAGGTCTTGGATGCGATCGCCGTTGACGTAGATAGCTCCGTTTTGGACGTCTTCACGGGCTTGGCGTTTTGAGTTAACTACACCAGATGAGACGAGCAGTTCCACGATATTGTGGTTTTCGTCTGCCTGAACTTGGTAGTTTGGTACACCACGAAGTCCTTGTTTGAGCTCTTTGACAGAAAGGTTTTTGATGTTTCCTGCAAAGAGTTGTTCAGTGATGTTGAGGGCTTCTTTGTAAGCTTCTTCGCCGTGAACAAGTGTGACAACTTCACGAGCCAAGACTTTTTGAGCCAAGCGTTCGTGTGGAGCCGATTCAAATTGTTTGCGGATGTCTTCAATCTCATCAAGTGACAAGAAAGTAAAGATTTTCAAGAAGCGAACAGCGTCAGCGTCCATAACGTTCATCCAGAATTGGTACATTTCGTATGGAGAAGTCTTTTCAGGATTGAGCCAGACTGCGTTTCCTTCTGATTTACCAAATTTCTTACCAGTTGCATCGGTAATCAGTGGAACAGTGATAACGTGACCAGTTTTGTCAGCCTTACGACGAAGCAATTCAGTACCAGCTGTCATATTTCCCCACTGGTCAGAACCACCGATTTGAAGAGTGACATTATGGTCTTGGTTAAGGACGAAGAAGTCGTACCCTTGCATGATTTGGTAAGCGAACTCAGTGTAAGAAATTCCTGTTTCAATTCGTTTTTTCACAGATTCCTTGCTCATCATGTAGTTGACAGTGAAGTATTTTCCGATATCACGGAGGAAGTCAATGAAGCTGATGCTGCCAAACCAGTCGTAGTTGTTGACCATGACAGCCTTGTTTTCGCCATTTTCAAAATCAAGAAAACGAGAAAGTTGTCCTTGGATAGACTTGACCCAGCCATCTACTGTGTCTTTTGTTTGGAGACTACGTTCAGCATCTTTGAAGGACGGATCTCCGATGAGACCTGTAGCACCGCCAACGAGCGCATAAGGTTTGTGACCTGCTAGTTGCAAGCGACGACTTGTCAAGATTGCGACAAGGTGGCCTAGGTGAAGGCTGTCAGCAGTTGGATCGTAGCCAGTATAATAAGAAACTTGACCTTCTTCTAGGGCTTTACGCAAAGCTTCTTCATCAGTCGTTTGAAAAATCAAACCACGCTCTTTTAGCTCATCAAAAATGTGCATGTGTCTTTTCTCCTTTTTAAAATTATTGTTTCTACCTATTGTATCACAAACTTGGGCAATAGCCTAGCAGAATAGGGAAGAAAGTGGCTATTTTATTGAAAGTTTCCCTTTTGTGGTATAATAGATAGAGTGAGGAAATCCATGCAAAATCAATTAAATGAATTAAAACGAAAAATGCTGGAATTTTTCCAGCAAAAACAAAAAAATAAAAAATTAGCTAGACCTGACAAGAAAGGTTCAAGTACCAAAAAATCTAAAACCTTAGAGAGGCCAGCCATTTTTCCAGCTATTTTACTGAGTATAAAAGCCTTATTTAACTTACTCTTTGTACTCGGTTTTCTAGGAGGAATGTTGGGAGCTGGGATTGCTTTGGGGTACGGGGTGGCCTTATTTGACAAGGTTCGGGTGCCTCAGACAGAAGAATTGGTACATCAGGTCAAGGACATCTCTTCTATTTCAGAGATTACCTATGCAGATGGGACGGTGATTGCTTCCATAGAGAGTGATTTGTTGCGCACTTCTATCTCATCTGAGCAAATTTCGGAAAATCTGAAGAAGGCTATCATTGCGACGGAAGACGAACACTTTAAAGAACATAAGGGTGTAGTGCCCAAGGCGGTGATTCGTGCGACCTTGGGGAAATTTGTAGGTTTGGGTTCCTCTAGTGGGGGTTCAACCTTGACCCAGCAACTGATTAAACAGCAGGTGGTTGGGGATGCGCCAACCTTGGCTCGTAAGGCGACAGAGATTGTGGATGCTCTTGCCTTGGAACGCGCCATGAATAAAGATGAGATTTTAACGACCTATCTCAATGTGGCTCCCTTTGGCCGAAATAATAAGGGACAGAATATTGCAGGGGCTCAGCAAGCAGCTGAGGGAATTTTCGGTGTAGATGCCAGTCAGTTGACGGTTCCTCAAGCAGCATTTTTAGCAGGACTTCCACAGAGTCCCATTACATACTCTCCTTATGAAAATACTGGGGAGTTGAAGAGTGATGAAGACTTAGAAATAGGCTTGAGACGGGCTAAGGCAGTTCTTTACAGTATGTATCGCACAGGTGCATTAAGCAAGGACGAGTATTCTCAATACAAGGATTATGACCTTAAACAGGACTTTTTACCATCGGGCACGGTTGCAGGAATTTCACGAGACTATTTATACTTTACAGCCTTGGCAGAAGCTCAAGAACGTATGTATGATTATCTAGCTCAGAGAGACAATGTCTCCGCTAAGGAGTTGAAAAATGAGGCAACTCAGAAGTTTTATCGTGATTTGGCAGCCAAGGAGATTGAAAATGGTGGTTATAAGATTACTACTACCATAGACCAGAAAATTCATTCTGCCATGCAAAGTGCGGTTGCTGACTATGGCTATCTTTTAGACGATGGAACAGGTCGTGTAGAAGTAGGGAATGTCCTGATGGACAACCACACAGGTGCTATTCTAGGCTTTGTAGGTGGTCGTAATTATCAAGAAAATCAAAATAATCATGCCTTTGATACCAAACGTTCGCCAGCTTCTACTACCAAGCCTTTACTGGCCTATGGAATTGCTATTGACCAGGGCTTGATGGGAAGTGAAACGATTCTCTCTAACTATCCAACAAACTTTGCTAATGGCAATCCGATTATGTATGCTAATAGCAAGGGAACAGGAATGATGACCTTGGGAGAAGCTCTGAACTATTCATGGAATATCCCTGCTTACTGGACCTATCGTATGCTCCGTGAAAAGGGTGTTGATGTCAAGGGTTATATGGAAAAGATGGGTTACGAGATTCCTGAGTACGGTATTGAGAGCCTGCCAATGGGTGGTGGTATTGAAGTCACAGTTGCCCAGCATACCAATGGCTATCAGACCCTAGCTAATAACGGGGTTTATCATCAGAAGCATGTGATTTCTAAAATTGAAGCAGCAGATGGTAGAGTGGTGTATGAGTATCAGGATAAACCAGTTCAAGTCTATTCAAAAGCTACTGCTACAATTATGCAGGGCTTGTTGCGAGAAGTTCTATCCTCTCGTGTGACAACAACCTTCAAGACGAATCTGACTTCTTTAAATCCTAGTCTGGCTAATGCAGATTGGATTGGGAAGACTGGTACAACCAACCAAGACGAAAATATGTGGCTCATGCTTTCGACACCTAGATTAACCCTGGGTGGCTGGATTGGGCATGATGATAATCATTCACTCTCACGTAGAGCAGGTTATTCTAATAACTCTAATTACATGGCTCATCTGGTAAATGCGATTCAGCAAGCCTCCCCAAGCATTTGGGGGAACGAGCGCTTCGCTTTAGATCCTAGTGTCGTAAAATCCGAAGTCTTGAAATCAACAGGTCAAAAACCAGGGAAGGTTTCTGTTGAAGGAAAAGAGGTAGAGGTCACAGGTTCGACTGTTACCAGCTATTGGGCTAATAAGGCGGGAGCTCCTACGACCAGTTATCGCTTTGCTATTGGCGGAAGTGATGCGGATTATCAGAATGCTTGGTCTAGCATTGTGGGGAGTCTACCAACTCCATCAAGCTCCAGCAGTTCAAGTAGTAGTTCTAGCGATAGCAGTAACTCAAGTACTACACGACCTTCTTCTTCAAGGGCGAGACGATAAGTTCTATAAACTGTGCTAAATGAAGTGGCTAATCAATAGATTGCCACTTTTTTCTTTTTTCCTTTCGTGTTACAATAAAGGTATGAATCAGTATCAGAAAAAGATTGTTAAAGGAACCATTTATTCGCTCCTATCCGGCTTAATCTGGGGAATCTGTGGGATTTTAGGAGAGTACTTCTTTACTCATTATCAGGTGTCTTCGGGCTGGATTACCTCTATGCGTTTGACACTGGCAGGAAGTCTTGTACTCATTTGGTCTGCGATGCAATTAAAATCGCAAGTGTTTGATATTTGGCGAGACAAGAAAAATTACCTGCCCTTTTTGGCCTATGCTATTTTGGGGATTTTTTCAGTTCAGTATTTTTTCTATCTCTGTGTAGAATACTCAAATGCAGCGACAGCAACTATTTTACAGTTTATCAGTCCTGTCTTTATCCTCTTTTACAATCGTTTGGTTTATCAAAAACGAGCGTCAAAAAGCGCTATTTTCTATGTTTTGGTTGCCATGTTGGGTGTTTGCCTGATGGCGACAAAGGGAGATCTCTCTCGATTATCCATGACACCACTAGCACTTGTGACGGGTTTGCTGAGTGCCATGGGGGTCATGTTTAATGTTATCTTACCCCAACCTTTTGCGAAGCGCTATGGTTTTGTTCCTACGGTTGGGTGGGGGATGATTTTGGCAGGTTTGTTTAGCAATGTCCTCTCGCCAGTGCATCATCTTTCCTTTACTCTTGATATTTGGAGTATCTTGATTTGTCTCATCATCGCTTTCTTTGGAACGGCTTTTGCCTTTTTCATTTCCATGAAGGCTGTGTCCTTGGTTTCTCCTCTGGTGGTTTCCGTTATCAGTGCCAGTGAACCTCTCTCTTCTGCTCTCTTGAGTGTTTTGTTCTTAGGATTGGTAGTGGATTGGTCCCTTCTTCTAGCGATGGCCTTGATTATTTTGCCTATGATATTTTTGTCTATAGAAGAAGCGAAAGAAAGTAGATAAAAAGTCTTTTCTTAATTCTAAAAGTGTGCTATACTAGAATAGTCAATAAAACACGGGGAGATAGTTGTGAAGATTGTTTTTAGGTTGTATCGGTAGGGGCTTGCTTTTACCGACAGCACGTTTTATCTCACATCCCTAAAAAATCATACCTAAAAACAGACAAAAAGGCTTCAAATTTGAGGCCTTTTTTGGTAGAATAGGTATCATTATAAAGAATGAGAGGCCTTTTATGACTGCTACAAAAATGAACGCACAAGAAATTATCCAATTTATCGCCAATGCTGAAAAGAAAACCAGTGTGAAAGTAACCTTTGAGGGACAACTCGCAACTGCTGTACCAAGCTCTGTTGTCAAACTAGGGAATGTCCTATTTGGAGACTGGAAGGACGTGGCTCCGCTTCTTGATGGTTTGGTAGAAAATCAAGACTATGTTGTTGAGCAAGACGCTCGCAATTCTGCAGTTCCTTTGCTAGACAAACGTGATATCAACGCTCGTATTGAGCCAGGTGCTATTATCCGTGACCAGGTTGAAATTGGTGACAATGCTGTTATCATGATGGGAGCAGTTATCAATATCGGTGCTGAAATCGGTGCAGGAACCATGATTGACATGGGGGCTATCCTTGGTGGCCGTGCCATCGTTGGGAAAAACAGTCACGTTGGTGCAGGTGCGGTTCTTGCAGGTGTGATTGAGCCAGCTAGCGCAGAACCAGTGCGTGTAGGAGACAATGTTCTTATCGGGGCCAATGCAGTGGTTATCGAAGGAGTCCAAATCGGTAGTGGTTCAGTTGTCGCAGCAGGAGCTATTGTTACCCAAGATGTTCCAGAAAACGTGGTAGTAGCAGGTGTTCCAGCTCGTATCATCAAAGAGATTGATGCCCAAACCCAACAAAAAACAGCGCTAGAAGATGCGCTTCGTACCTTGTAATTGTAAAAGTAATAAAGAGGCGGAACCCTTTTTCCAGCCTCTTTCTGCTATATAGGAGGATAGATAGATGTTAGATTTGATTCAGACTAGACGAGATTTGCACCAGATTCCAGAGATTGGCTTGGAGGAGTTCAAGACTCAGGCTTATCTGCTGGATGTAATTGAAAAATTGACTGCGGGCAAAAATTTTGTCCAAGTTCGTACTTGGCGGACAGGGATTTTGATCTATATACAGGGAAGTCAACCAGAGCGTACCATTGGTTGGAGAACAGATATTGATGGTCTTCCTATCGTCGAACAAACAGGACTTTCTTTCGCTTCTCAGCACCAAGGTCGTATGCACGCTTGTGGACATGATTTCCACATGACCATTGCCTTGGGCTGTCTTGAGCGCGCACTTGAAGAGCAAGCAAAGAACAATCTGCTCTTTCTGTTTCAGCCTGCTGAAGAAAATGAAGCTGGTGGTATGCTCATGTATAAGGATGGTGCTTTTGGAGACTGGTTGCCAGACCAATTTTATGGTCTCCATGTCCGTCCAGATTTGAAGGTTGGTCAGATTGCGACTAATACTCATACACTCTTTGCAGGGACCTGTGAGGTGAAGATCCGTTTCAAAGGCAAAGGTGGCCACGCAGCTTTTCCTCATGAAGCCAATGATGCCTTGGTGGCTGCTAGTTACTTTGTGACCCAAGTGCAGTCAGTTGTTAGCCGCAATGTCAACCCAATCGAGGGAGCAGTGGTGACCTTTGGAGTTTTCCAAGCTGGAACAACCAACAATGTCATCACAGACACAGCCTTTTTGCATGGAACTATTCGAGCTTTGACACAGGACATGAGCCTTTTGGTGCAAAAAAGGGTCAAAACAGTTGCAGAAGGAGTTGCAGCTGCCTTTGGTATGGAAGTTGAAGTGGAACTCAAACAAGGTGGTTACCTACCTGTTGAGAACAATCCAGCCTTGGCGCGTGAACTGATGGAATTCTTTGAAGAAAAAGACGGAATCGAGCTGATTGATATCGAGCCAGCTATGACAGGTGAGGACTTTGGTTATCTTCTTTCAAAGGTTGATGGCGTTATGTTTTGGCTGGGTATTGATAGTCCCTACGCTCTTCATCACCCTCAAATGAGTCCTAAGGAAGAGGCTTTAGCTATTGGGGTGGATGCGGTCTCTAGTTTCCTGAAAAAGAAAGCAGCAGAGTAGAGGGGTTGTCTATGAAATCGGAATTACGTAAGCAAGTCTTACAAGAAATGAAGGCTTTACCTCGAGAGCAAAAACAGTTTATAGACCAAGCTTTAACTGAGCGACTTTTACAACACCCCTTTTACCAAGAAGCTAAGGTCATCGCAACCTACCTCTCTTTTCCTCATGAGTTTCAAACGCAGGAACTGATTGAGCAGGCGCTGAGGGACGGCAAGAAGGTTCTGATACCCAAAACCTATCCCAAGAGGCGCATGGACTTTGTGGTCTATGATCCACAGCAGTTGGTAAAAACTTCCTTTGGATTACTGGAACCACAGGGAGATTTGGAAGTGGTAGATGCCTCTCAGATTGATTTGATTCATGTTCCAGGGCTGGCTTTTACGATGGAAGGCTATCGGATTGGCTATGGTGGAGGTTATTATGACCGCTATCTGAAACAGTTTGCTGGTCATACTTTGAGTACGGTTTATCCTTGTCAAATTCGGGACTTTAGCCCTGAAAATCATGATATTCCTGTTCAGGAGGTACTGATTGATGAAAGAAATCTTTGATAGGCGTTACCCTGTGACGAGTTTCTTCCTCTTAGTGACGGCCTTGGTATTTCTACTAATGTTGGTGACCACAGGAGGAAACTTTTACAGGGCGGATACCTTATTTCGATTTGGAGCCATGTATGGGCCTGCTATTCGGCTCTTTCCTGAGCAAATTTGGCGTCTCTTCTCTGCCATTTTTGTTCATATTGGGTGGGAGCATTTCATTGTTAATATGCTTTCGCTCTATTATCTTGGTAGGCAAGTAGAGGAGATTTTTGGATCCAAGAAGTTTTTCTTTCTCTATATCTTATCAGGAATGATGGGCAATCTCTTTGTTTTTGAGTTCAGTCCCAAATCCTTAGCAGCGGGAGCTTCTACTTCTCTCTATGGGCTATTTGCTGCGATTATTGTTCTTCGCTATGCAACGCGTAATCCTTATATCCAACAGCTAGGGCAATCTTATCTGACACTTTTTGTGGTTAACATTATTGGAAGTGTTCTGATTCCTGGAATCAGTCTAGCAGGTCATATCGGAGGTGCAGTTGGTGGAGCATTTCTAGCAGTTATCTTTCCAGTTCGAGGCGAAAGACGGATGTATAGCGCTAGCCAGAGACTGGTAGCGTTAGTCTTGTTCGTAGGACTCGCAGTCTTACTTCTCTACAAGGGAATGGGATTGTGAAGGTTTATAAGAATAGTTATGTAATAAAAAAGATAAGGCATTTTTGAACCTTATCTTTTTATTTTATACTCAATGAAAATCAAAAAGCAAACTAGGAAACTAGCAGCAGGTTGCTCAAAGCACTGCTTTGAGGTTGTAGATAGAATTGACGAAGTCAGCTCAAAACACTGTTTTGAGGTTGCAGATAAGACTGACGAAGTCAGTAACCATATATACGGTAAGGCGACGCTGACGTGGTTTAAAGAGATTTTCGAAGAGTATTATTCCTTCTCAGCCAATTCTTTTCCAAGTTGGATGAGGTAATCTTTTAAGTCATCTTTGACTTGTGGGTGCTTGAGGGCGTAGTCAATAGATGTTTTCATAAAGCCGAATTTATCTCCAACGTCGTAACGAGCTCCTGTAAATTCACGGGCGAAAACACGTTGTGTTTTATTAAGGGTATCAATAGCGTCGGTAAGCTGGATTTCATTTCCAGCGCCTGGAGCTTGCTTTTCGAGAATATCAAAAATTTCTGGTGTGAGAAGATAGCGACCGATGATTGCCAAATCACTTGGAGCATCTTCGGGAGCTGGTTTTTCAACGAAAGTTTCAACGCTATAGAGTCCATTGATTCCTTCGCCTTGAGGAGCAATGACTCCGTATGATGAAACGTCTTCGTGTGGTACGGGCATGACAGCAATGGTTGATGCGTGTGTCCGCTCGTAATCATTCATCAGTTGTTTTGTCAAAGGAACGGCATTCTCGTCTGTAATGTCCATAAGGTCATCACCCAGCATAACAACGAAGGGTTCATTTCCTACAAAAGCTTTGGCTTGTAAGACAGCGTCTCCAAGACCACGAGGGTGAGTTTGGCGGATGAAATGAAGTCGCATACCAGTTGCTTCATCTACCAATTTTAACAAATCCGTTTTGCCTTTTTCCTTAAGGTTGTATTCAAGCTCAAAGTTTGAGTCAAAGTGGTCCTCAATAGAACGTTTTGATTTACCAGTGACAACCAGAATATCTTCAATACCTGATTTGAGAGCCTCTTCCACGATAAACTGGATAGTTGGTTTGTCTACAATTGGCAACATTTCTTTGGCAAGTGCCTTGGTTGCTGGTAAAAATCGAGTTCCTAGTCCAGCAGCAGGGATGACTGCCTTTCTAACTTTTGATGTCATAAGAATCCTTTCTTTAGAGGGTTAAGACCACTCATTTTCTGCTTTAAATTCATTGTTCATGATATCATAAATGGCATCTTTGATATTGGTTCCGTGGTAGATAACTTGGTAAATGGCCTGTGTAATGGGCATATAAACTCCAAGTTCTTGGGCTAGTTCATAGGCTGCTCGGGTCGTTGAAATTCCTTCAATCACCATGCCCATATTGGCTTCGATATCAGCTAGGGATTCTCCACGACCAAGGGCATCTCCAGCTCTCCAGTTACGAGAGTGGATGGAGGTTCCCGTTACGATCAAATCTCCTACACCAGACAAGCCACTATAGGTCAATGGACTGGCTCCGAGTGCTACCCCTAGGCGGGTAATTTCTGCCAAGCCTCGAGCGATGATGGCTGCCTTGGCATTGTCACCAAATCCTAAACCATGTAAAGCTCCAGCACCGACAGCGATAATGTTTTTAAGAGCACCAGCGGTTTCAACTCCAATAACATCCGTATTGGTATAAAGTCGGAAGTAGTGATTACTAAAGAGTTCTTGAACGTATTGAGCTGTTTGTAAATCTTTAGAAGCAGCAGTGATTAAAGTCAGGTCACGCACAATGGTCTCTTCCGCATGACTAGGACCTGAAACAACGACAATATCACTGCGGAGATGTTCAGGAATTTCTTCTTCAAGGATGGTTGATAATCGTTTATGGCTATCAGGTTCTAATCCCTTTGATGCGTGCATGATGATAGCCTTATGATCCAAGGTTTTTGCAACTTGTTGGGCAACAAGTCGTGTCACTTTTGTTGGGACAACAAACAAAATCGCATCCACATCTTTTAATGCCTCTGCTAAGTCAGTGTAGGCAATGATATTTTCGTCTAGAACGACATCTTTAAAGTATTGTTTATTAGTATGGTGTGTATTAATTTCATTGATTTGCTCGGGAAGATTTCCCCAAATACGTACCTCGTGTCCATTGTCATTTAAGACTTGTGAAAGGGCAGTCCCCCAAGAACCAGGCCCCAAGACGGCGACGGTTTGTTTTTCCATGATTTTCTCCTTGATAGAGTTCTTTCTCTTATTCTATCATATTCTAGAGGATTTTGCACTTGCATTTCGGGGGAGTGGTTGCTTTGTTGCTTGAAAAATACATAAAAACCGAGACTCAGTATTAAACTCATAGTCTCGGTTTTCATATTTCTTAAAGTATAGCTAGCTTTATTTCAATTGATCTGTAATGTCTTTTGACAGTAACATTCCCAGATGATAAGTTTTATTGATGTAAGTAATGACATCATTGATATTTTCAGTTGTGTGAATTTTTTCTTTGATGTCAGCCCTAAATGTTTCATCCTTTAAAAGTTGTTCTTGGTAGAGCCTTTGCAGTCTCTCCTTCTCGTACTTATTGAGCAGAAAAAGGAACACCAAGCTAATTACAACGAGGATATAAGCATATTGGCTCATAGGAAATCTCCCTGTATGATAAAGAAGTAGTAGTGAGTAGATTGAATTAGTGAAGCGTCTAAGCAAATCCCTGATAGGGTTTGGCGTTAGTTACTTAGACTACTTTACAATAAAGTGATTAAAAGATTACGACATGAGCCTAACCAAATCGATATTATTTGGTTAGGTGAATTAGTGAAGCGTTTAGGCAAGTGTCTCTAGTTACGACGTTTTGGAACATAAATCGATAATATTATGTCACAGAACTAGTGAAGCGCCTAGCCAAATCCCTGATAGGATTTGGCGTTAGTTACTTAGACTACTTTACAATAAAGTGATTAAAAGATTACGACATGAGCTTAACCAAATCGATATTATTTGGTTAGGTGAATTAGTGAAGCGTTTAGGCAAATCACCATAGTTACGACGTCATGGTCTCTAAATCGATTATATTTAGAGACCATGACTAGTGAGGCAGTTAGCTAGTCCGCATATAAGCGGCTAGCGTCTAACAATTAGGAACTTTAGTTCCAATTGTTAGTACTGAATCACATCTTCTCAGGCGCTTCTACTCCAAGCAAGCGAAGGGCCTCTTTGAGAACAACTGCAGTTGCGTAGCTGAGGGCTAGACGGCTGTCGCGTTCTGGATTTTCGTCTAGGATACGTGTATGTGCATAGTACTTGTTGAAGGCTTGAGCCAGACTAATTGCAAATTTAGCAATGATAGAAGGTTCAAAGTTATCCGCCGCACGGTTGATAATACGTGGGAAGTCTTGGATGAGTTTGATGATTTCCCAACTTTCAGCATCATTCAAGCTATAGTTGCCAGCTGTTTCTGGTTTGAAATCCGCTTTGCGCAAGATAGATTGGATACGAGCGTAGGCGTATTGAACATAAGGTCCAGTTTCACCTTCGAAGGATACCATAGCCTCTAGGTCGAAGTCGTATCCATTTGTACGGTCGGTTTTGAGGTCATAGAATTTAATGGCCCCAACCCCAACAGCATGCGCTACCTGGTCTTTATTTTCAAGTTCAGGATTTTTAGCTTCAATTTGAGCCTTGGCACGGCTAACAGCCTCTGCAACAGTAGGTTCTAGCAAGATGACATTCCCTTTACGAGTAGAGAGTTTCTTCCCTTCTTTTGTAACCAGACCAAAAGGAACGTGGGTAATGTCGTCACTCCAGTCGTAACCCATCTCTTGCAAGACAGCTTTGAGCTGTTTAAAGTGGGCAGATTGCTCTTGACCAACGACGTAGATAGATTTAGCAAATTGGTATTCGTTTTTACGGTAAAGGGCTGCAGCCAAGTCACGAGTGATATAGAGAGTTGCACCATCAGATTTCTTGATAAGGGCTGGATGTTCAATTCCATATTTCTCAAGATTGACAACTTGGGCACCTTCTGATTCAACAAGAAGGCCTTTTTCAGAAAGAATGTCTACAACTGCATCCATCTTATCGTTGTAGAAGGCTTCTCCATTGTAGCTGTCAAATTCGACTTGCAATTCATTGTAAAGGCGGTTAAATTCCACTAAACTTTCATCACGGAACCATTGCCAAAGAGCGAGAGCTTCTTCATCTCCATTTTCAAGTTTACGGAACCATTCGCGTGCTTCTTCATCCAAGCTAGGGTCATTTTCAGCTTCAGCGTTGATGCGGACATAGAGTTTAAGAAGTTCATCAATTGGATGAGCTTTTACAGCTTCTTCGTCGCCCCATTTTTTGTAGGCAACAATCAACATCCCAAACTGTTTACCCCAGTCTCCCAAATGGTTGACCTTGACTGTTTGATAACCGATTTTTTGGAAGATATGTGACAAGCTATCTCCGATAACAGTTGAGCGCAGGTGACCAATAGAGAATGGTTTAGCGATATTGGGACTAGACATATCGATAACAACATTTTCTTGTTTGCCAATAGTTTGATCAGCATAGTGTTCTTTTTCAGTGATAACAGCTTGCAATACTTGAGCAGAAATGGCAGATTTATCAAGGAAAAAGTTAACGTAAGGTCCCGTTGCGACAACCTTCTCAAAGGCTTGGCTGTTAATTTTTTCAGCCAGTTCAGCCGCTATCATTTGAGGTGCTTTACGTTCGACTTTTGCAAGAGAAAAAGCAGGGAAAGCAATGTCTCCCATTTCTGAGTTTTTAGGGGTTTCCAGTAAATTTAAAATAGCCTCTTGGTTCAGGCTATCAATGACGCTAGCCAATTCGCTAGCAATCAATTCTTTTGTATTCATTATGAGCTCCTTTTGGACTTTTCTACTATTTTATCACATTTTTAAAGAAAGAAGAAAAAATTTTTGAAATCTCCTATTTTTTTGGTATAATATAGTTATAAAAATAGTTATAAATATTCACATAAGAGGATTTTATGAGAAAAAGAGATCGTCATCAGTTAATAAAAAAAATGATTACTGAGGAGAAATTAAGTACACAAAAAGAAATTCAAGATCGGTTGGAGGCGCACAATGTTTTTGTGACGCAGACAACCCTGTCTCGTGATTTGCGCGAAATCGGCTTGACCAAGGTCAAGAAAAATGATATGGTGTATTATGTACTAGCAAATGAGACAGAAAAGATTGATTTGGTTGAATTTTTGTCTCATCATTTAGAAGGTGTTGCAAGAGCAGAGTTTACCTTGGTACTTCATACCAAATTAGGAGAAGCCTCTGTTTTGGCAAATATTGTAGATGCAAACAAGGATGAATGGATTTTAGGAACAGTTGCTGGTGCTAATACCTTATTGGTCATTTGTCGAGACCAGCACGTTGCCAAACTCATGGAAGATCGTTTGCTAGATTTGATGAAAGATAAGTAAGGTCTTGGGAGTTGCTCTCAAGACTTATTTTTGACAAGGAGAGACGGAAAATGGCGACAGAAAAGCTATCACCCGGCATGCAACAGTATGTGGATATTAAAAAGCAATATCCAGATGCTTTTTTGCTCTTTCGAATGGGTGATTTTTATGAATTATTTTATGAGGATGCAGTCAATGCTGCGCAGATTCTGGAAATTTCCTTAACGAGTCGCAACAAGAATGCCGACAATCCGATTCCTATGGCGGGTGTTCCCTATCATTCTGCCCAACAGTATATTGATGTCTTGATTGAGCAGGGTTATAAGGTGGCTATCGCAGAGCAGATGGAAGATCCTAAACAAGCAGTTGGAGTTGTGAAACGAGAGGTTGTTCAGGTCATTACGCCAGGGACAGTGGTCGATAGCAGTAAGCCGGACAGTCAGAACAACTTCTTGGTTGCCATAGACCGCGAAGGCAATCAATTTGGCCTAGCTTATATGGACCTGGTGACAGGGGACTTTTATGTGACAGGTCTTTTGGATTTCACGCTGGTTTGTGGGGAAATCCGTAACCTCAAGGCTCGAGAAGTGGTGCTGGGTTATGACTTGTCTGAGGAAGAAGAACAAATTCTTAGTCGTCAGATGAATCTGGTGCTTTCCTATGAAAAAGAAGGCTTTGAAGACCTTCATTTACTGGATTCACGATTGGCATCTGTGGAGCAAGCGGCATCCAGTAAGTTACTCCAGTATGTTCATCGGACTCAGATGAGGGAATTGAACCACCTCAAACCTGTTATCCGCTACGAAATTAAGGATTTCTTGCAGATGGATTATGCGACCAAGGCTAGTCTGGATTTGGTTGAGAATGCCCGTTCAGGCAAGAAGCAAGGCAGTCTTTTCTGGCTTTTGGATGAAACCAAAACAGCCATGGGTATGCGTCTCTTGCGTTCTTGGATTCATCGTCCCATGATTGATAAGGAACGAATTATCCAACGTCAGGAAGTGGTGCAGGTCTTTCTCGACCATTTCTTTGAGCGCAGTGATTTGACAGACAGTCTCAAGGGTGTTTATGACATTGAGCGCTTGGCTAGTCGGGTTTCTTTTGGTAAAACCAATCCCAAGGATCTCTTGCAGTTGGCGACTACCTTGTCTAGTGTGCCACGGATTCGTGGGATTTTAGAAGGAATGGAGCAATCTGCTCTAGCCTATCTCATTGAACAACTGGATGGAATCCCTGAGTTGGAGAGTTTGATTAGCGCAGCGATTGCTCCTGAAGCTCCTCATGTGATTACAGAAGGTGGTATTATCCGAACTGGATTTGATGAGACTTTAGACAAGTACCGTCGCGTTCTCAGAGAAGGGACTGGCTGGATTGCTGAGATTGAGGCCAAGGAGAGAGAAAACTCTGGTATCAGCACGCTTAAGATTGACTACAATAAAAAGGATGGCTACTATTTCCATGTGACCAATTCTCAACTGGGAAATGTGCCTGCTCACTTTTTCCGCAAGGCAACGCTGAAAAACTCAGAACGTTTTGGAACCGAAGAATTAGCCCGTATCGAGGGCGATATGCTGGAGGCGCGTGAGAAGTCAGCTAACCTAGAGTACGAAATTTTTATGCGCATTCGTGAAGAGGTCAGCAAGTACATCCAACGTTTACAAGCTCTAGCCCAAGGAATTGCGACAGTTGATGTCCTGCAAAGTCTCGCAGTTGTTGCTGAAACCCAGCATTTGATTCGACCTGAATTCGGAGATGATTCGCGAATTGATATCCAGAAAGGGCGCCATGCTGTCGTTGAAAAGGTCATGGGGGCTCAGACCTATATTCCCAATACGATTCAGATGGCAGAAGATACCAGTATTCAACTGATTACAGGGCCCAACATGAGTGGGAAGTCAACCTATATGCGTCAGTTAGCCATGACGGCGATAATGGCCCAGATGGGTTCCTATGTACCGGCAGAAAGCGCCCGTTTACCGATTTTTGATGCGATCTTTACCCGTATCGGAGCAGCCGATGACTTGGTTTCGGGTCAGTCAACCTTTATGGTGGAGATGATGGAGGCCAATAATGCCATTTCGCATGCCACCAAAAATTCCTTGATTCTCTTTGATGAGTTAGGTCGTGGAACTGCAACTTACGACGGTATGGCTCTTGCTCAGTCCATCATCGAATACATTCATGAACATATCGGAGCCAAGACCCTCTTTGCGACCCACTACCATGAGTTGACTAGCCTAGAGTCTAGCTTGGAACATTTAGTCAATGTCCATGTGGCAACCTTGGAGCAGGATGGACAGGTCACTTTCCTTCATAAGATTGAACCAGGCCCAGCTGACAAATCCTACGGTATCCATGTAGCCAAGATTGCTGGCTTGCCAGCAGACCTTTTAGCAAGGGCGGATAAGATTTTGACTCAGTTAGAGAATCAGGGCCCAGAAAGCCCAGATCCTATGAAACAAACAAGTGCCGTCACTGAACAGATTTCTCTCTTTGATACACCTGAAGAACATCCTATCCTAGAAGAATTAGCTAAACTGGATGTTTACAATATGACACCTATGCAGGCTATGAATGTCTTGGTCGAGTTAAAACAGAAACTATAAAGAGAAAATTACTAGTCATTCTAGCTGTATCAAGGAGACTTCTTTGACAAGTTCTCACTTTTTTGCTAGAATAACATCACACAAACAGAATGAAAAGGAGCTGACACATTGTCGCTCCCTTTTGTCTATTTTTTAAGGAGAAAGTATGCTGATTCAGAAAATAAAAACCTACAAGTGGCAGGCCTTGGCTTCGCTCCTGATGACAGGCTTGATGGTTGCTAGTTCACTTTTGCAACCGCGTTATCTGCAGGAAGTCTTAGACGCCCTCCTTGCTGGAAAATATGAAGCTATTTATAGTATCGGGGCTTGGTTGATTGGTGTGGCCGTGGTTGGTCTAGTTGCTGGTGGGCTCAATGTTATCCTTGCAGCCTATATTGCCCAAGGAGTTTCATCTGACCTTCGGGAGGATGCCTTCCGTAAAATCCAGACCTTTTCTTATGCCAATATTGAACAATTTAATGCGGGAAATCTAGTCGTTCGCATGACAAATGATATCAACCAGATTCAGAACGTGGTCATGATGACCTTCCAAATTCTTTTCAGACTTCCCCTCTTGTTCATCGGTTCGTTTATCTTGGCGGTTCAAACCTTACCTTCTCTGTGGTGGGTGATTGTTCTCATGGTAGTCTTGATTTTTGGTTTGACTGCTGTCATGATGGGAATGATGGGTCCTCGTTTTGCCAAGTTTCAAACCCTGCTTGAACGCATCAATGCCATTGCCAAGGAAAATTTGCGTGGCGTTCGTGTGGTCAAGTCCTTTGTCCAAGAAAAAGAGCAATTTGCTAAGTTTACGGAGGTTTCAGACGAGCTTCTCGGTCAAAATCTTTACATCGGTTATGCCTTTTCAGTAGTGGAACCCTTTATGATGTTGGTCGGCTACGGGGCGGTATTCCTCTCTATTTGGCTAGTTGCAGGAATGGTTCAGTCGGATCCGTCAGTGGTTGGTTCCATTGCTTCCTTTGTCAATTACCTAAGCCAGATTATCTTTACCATTGTTATGGTTGGATTTTTGGGAAATTCTGTCAGTCGTGCCATGATTTCTATGCGTCGTATTCGAGAAATTCTGGACGCAGAGCCAGCCATGACCTTCAAGGATGTACCAGATGAAGAGTTGGTCGGAAGTCTTAGCTTTGAAGATGTGACCTTTACCTATCCAATGGACAAGGAACCGATGCTGAAAGATGTGACCTTTACTATTGAACCTGGTCAAATGGTTGGTGTCGTTGGAGCGACTGGTGCAGGAAAATCAACCTTGGCTCAATTGATTCCACGTCTCTTTGACCCACAGGAAGGGGCTATCAAAATCGGTGGCAAGGATATTCGAGAAGTGAGTGAAGGAACCCTGCGTAAAACAGTTTCTATCGTTCTTCAACGTGCTATTCTTTTCAGTGGAACGATTGCAGATAACTTGAGACAGGGTAAGGGAGATGCTACTCTATTTGAAATGGAGCGCGCAGCCAACATTGCCCAAGCTAGTGAATTCATTCATCGTATGGAGAAAACCTTTGAAAGTCCAGTTGAGGAACGGGGAACCAACTTCTCAGGTGGACAAAAGCAAAGGATGTCGATTGCGCGTGGGATTGTCAGCAATCCACGTATTCTGATTTTTGACGATTCGACCTCGGCCTTGGATGCCAAGTCAGAGCGCCTAGTGCAAGAAGCCTTGAATAAGGACTTGAAGGGAACAACAACCATTATCATCGCGCAAAAAATTAGCTCGGTTGTCCATGCAGACAAGATTTTGGTACTGGATCAAGGACGATTGATTGGTCAAGGTACGCATGCAGACTTGGTTGCCAACAATGCTGTTTACCGTGAAATCTACGAAACACAGAAAGGAAAGGAGGAGTAAAATGAAGACAGTTCAATTTTTTTGGAATTATTTTAAAGTCTATAAGCTATCATTTGTAGTTGTTATCCTGATGATTGTTCTGGCAACTCTTGCCCAAGCCCTCTTTCCGGTCTTTTCTGGACAAGCAGTGACGCAGCTAGCTAATTTAGTTCAAGCTTATCAAAATGGCAATCCAGAACTTGTTTGGCAAAGCCTATCAGGAATCATGGTCAATCTTGGCCTGCTGGTTTTGGTTCTATTTATCTCCAGTGTCATATACATGTGTCTCATGACGCGCGTGATTGCAGAGTCGACCAACGAGATGCGCAAAGGCCTCTTTGGTAAGCTTGCCCGCTTGACGGTTTCTTTCTTTGACCGCCGACAAGATGGCGATATCCTGTCTCGTTTTACCAGTGATTTGGATAATATCCTCCAAGCCTTTAACGAAAGCTTGATTCAGGTCATGAGCAATATTGTTTTATACATTGGTCTGATTCTTGTCATGTTTTCGAGAAATGTGACGCTGGCCCTCATCACCATTGCCAGCACACCAGTAGCCTTCCTCATGCTAATTTTCATCGTGAAAATGGCACGCAAATACACCAACCTCCAGCAGAAAGAGGTAGGGAAGCTCAACGCCTATATGGATGAGAGTATCTCAGGCCAAAAAGCCGTGATTGTGCAAGGAATTCAAGAGGATATGATGGCAGGATTTCTTGAACAAAATGATCGCGTGCGCAAGGCAACCTTTAAAGGAAGAATGTTCTCAGGAATTCTTTTCCCTGTCATGAATGGGATGAGCCTGGTCAACACAGCCATCGTTATCTTTGCTGGTTCAGCTGTTCTATTAAATGATAAGACTATTGCAACAAGTACAGCCCTAGGTTTGATTGTTATGTTCGCCCAATTTTCTCAGCAATACTACCAGCCTATTATTCAAGTTGCAGCTAGTTGGGGAAGTCTCCAGTTGGCCTTTACAGGTGCTGAACGGATTCAGGAAATGTTTGACGCAGAGGAAGAAATTCGACCTGAAAAGGCTCCGATCTTTACTAAGTTGCAAGAAGGTGTTGAAATTAGTCATATTGATTTTTCATACTTGCCTGATAAACCTATTTTGAAAGATGTCAGCATTTCCGCTCCGAAAGGTCAGATGACAGCGGTTGTTGGGCCGACAGGGTCAGGGAAAACGACTATTATGAACCTCATCAATCGCTTTTATGATGTTGATGCTGGTGGTATTTATTTTGACGGCAAAGACATCCGTGACTATGATTTAGATAGTCTCAGAAGCAAGGTGGGGATTGTCTTGCAAGATTCGGTCTTGTTTAGTGGAACCATTCGAGACAATATCCGTTTCGGTGTGCCAGATGCTAGTCAAGAAATGGTTGAGGTAGCAGCCAAGGCAACCCACATTCACGACTATATCGAAAGCTTACCTGATAAATACGATACTCTTATAGATGATGACCAGAGCATCTTCTCAACAGGACAGAAACAATTGATTTCTATCGCTCGAACCCTGATGACAGATCCAGAAGTTCTCATTCTCGATGAAGCCACTTCAAACGTAGATACGGTGACAGAAAGCAAGATTCAGCATGCCATGGAGGCGGTTGTAGCAGGCAGAACCAGTTTCGTCATTGCCCACCGTTTGAAGACCATCCTCAATGCAGACCAGATTATTGTCCTTAAAGATGGAGAAGTCATTGAACGCGGTAACCACCATGAACTTTTGAAACTAGGTGGCTTCTATTCAGAACTCTATCACAATCAATTTGTCTTCGAATAAGAAAGAAGTTGTCCTATGGGGCAGCTTTTTCTTGTCCATAAAAAATTTTTATCACAGCCTTAAAAAAAACATATTAGACGAAAGATGTTTTGAGTGATATGATAAGACTATCGTTAATATTCGAAAGGAGAGACATCATGCCTAGAACGGTTGTAGGAGTTGCTGCAAATCTATGTCCCGTAGACGCAGAAGGAAAAAACATTCATTCATCTGTATCTTGTAGATTCGCAGAGAGCATTCGTCAAGTCGGTGGTCTCCCTTTAGTCATTCCTGTTGGTGATGAGTCAGTTGTACGCGATTATGTGGAAATGATTGACAAACTTATCTTGACAGGCGGTCAAAATGTCCATCCTCAGTTTTATGGAGAGAAAAAGACCATCAAGAGCGATGATTACAATCTGGTCCGTGATGAATTTGAATTGGCACTCTTGAAAGAAGCGCTCCGTCAGAATAAACCAATTATGGCAATCTGTCGTGGTGTTCAACTTGTCAATGTTGCTTTTGGTGGGACCCTCAATCAAGAAATCGAAGGTCACTGGCAAGGTCTGCCTTTCGGAACATCTCATTCTATTGAGACAGTAGAAGGAAGCGTGGTGGCTAAGCTATTTGGAAAAGAAAGTCAGGTTAACTCAGTTCATCGTCAAAGTATTAAAGATTTGGCACCTAATTTCCGTGTAACTGCTATTGATCCAAGAGACCAAACTATCGAAGCGATTGAGTCTATCGATGAACACCGCATTATCGGTTTGCAGTGGCATCCAGAGTTTTTGGTTAATGAAGAAGATGGTAATTTAGAATTATTTGAGTACTTATTGAATGAACTGTAACGACTGGAACATCTAGTCGTTCTTTCTTTTATTTTTTCAAGATTTTTGGAATGCGGCATTTTTACGCAAACGTTTGAATTCTGATAAAAATTGGAGAAATTCGACAAAAAAACTTGAAAAAAACGAAGGTAAGCGTTATGATAGAAAAGAAGAAATATTGGAGGAATAACATGTCACATATTAAATTTGATTATTCAAAAGTTTTAGACAAATTTGTTGCACCACATGAAGTGGAATACATGCAATCACAAGTAACAGCAGCAGATGAATTGATCCGTAAAGGAACTGGTGCTGGTAGCGACTTCTTGGGATGGTTGGATCTTCCTGAAAACTACGACCACGAAGAATTTAACCGCATCTTGAAAGCTGCTGAGCAAATCAAATCAGACAGCGATGTTTTGGTTGTGATCGGTATCGGTGGATCTTACCTTGGTGCTAAAGCAGCAATCGACTTCTTGAACCACCACTTTGCTAACTTGCAAACAAAAGAAGAACGCAAGGCTCCACAAATCCTTTACGCAGGAAACTCAATCTCATCTACTTACCTTGCTGACTTGGTAGAGTACGTAGCTGATAAAGACTTCTCAGTAAACGTGATTTCTAAATCAGGTACAACAACTGAACCAGCTATTGCTTTCCGTGTCTTCAAAGAACTCTTGGTTAAGAAATACGGTCAAGAAGAAGCAAACAAACGTATCTATGCAACAACTGACCGCCAAAAAGGTGCTGTTAAGGTTGAAGCAGACGCTAACGGTTGGGAAACATTTGTTGTTCCAGATGATATCGGTGGACGTTTCTCAGTATTGACAGCTGTTGGTTTGCTTCCAATCGCAGCATCAGGAGCTGACATCAAAGCCCTTATGGAAGGTGCGAATGCAGCTCGCAAAGACTACACTTCAGATAAAATCTCTGAAAACGAAGCTTACCAATACGCAGCTGTTCGTAACATCCTTTACCGTAAAGGCTATGCAACAGAAATCTTGGTAAACTACGAGCCATCACTTCAATACTTCTCAGAATGGTGGAAACAATTGGCTGGTGAATCAGAAGGAAAAGACCAAAAAGGTATCTACCCAACTTCAGCCAACTTCTCAACTGACTTGCACTCCCTTGGTCAATTTATCCAAGAAGGAACTCGTATCATGTTTGAAACAGTCGTCCGTGTTGACAAACCTCGTAAGAACGTGATTATCCCTAGCTTGGAAGAAGACCTTGACGGACTTGGTTACCTTCAAGGAAAAGACGTTGACTTTGTAAACAAAAAAGCGACTGACGGTGTTCTTCTTGCCCACACAGATGGTGATGTACCAAACATGTATGTGACTCTTCCAGAGCAAGATGCTTTCACTCTTGGTTACACTATCTACTTCTTCGAATTGGCAATTGCCCTTTCAGGTTACTTGAATGCCATCAACCCATTTGACCAACCAGGTGTTGAAGCTTACAAACGTAACATGTTTGCCCTTCTTGGAAAACCAGGATTTGAAGAATTGAGCAAAGAACTTAACGCACGTCTATAATAGAAGAAAAGAGTGGTTTGTCCACTCTTTTTACTCTCTTTATCCATAGAAATTGGACTCAGCCAAGACTTGTGATATAATATAGAGAGCAAAAAGGCAGACGCCTAGAGACTTTATAGGAGAAACTATGTCAAAAGATATCCGCGTACGTTACGCACCAAGTCCAACAGGACTACTACACATCGGGAATGCCCGTACAGCATTGTTCAACTACTTGTATGCACGTCATCATGGTGGAACTTTTATTATTCGTATAGAAGATACTGACCGTAAACGTCATGTCGAGGATGGAGAACGTTCACAGCTTGAAAATCTTCGCTGGTTAGGTATGGATTGGGATGAAAGCCCAGAAACACATGAAAATTACCGCCAGTCTGAGCGTTTGAACTTGTATCAAAAATACATCGACCAACTGTTAGCTGAAGGAAAAGCCTACAAATCTTACGTTACAGAAGAAGAGTTGGCAGCTGAACGCGAACGCCAAGAAGCAGCTGGCGAAACACCACGCTACGTCAATGAATACCTTGGTATGGGTGAAGAAGAAAAAGCAGCTTACATCGCAGAACGTGAAGCAGCAGGGATCATCCCAACTGTTCGTTTGGCTGTCAATGAGTCAGGTATCTACAAATGGCATGATATGGTCAAAGGAGATATCGAATTTGAAGGTGGCAATATTGGTGGTGACTGGGTTATCCAAAAGAAAGACGGTTACCCAACTTACAACTTTGCCGTGGTCATCGATGACCACGATATGCAAATCTCTCATGTAATCCGTGGAGACGATCATATTGCTAATACACCAAAACAGCTTATGGTTTATGAAGCCCTTGGTTGGGAAGCTCCAGAGTTCGGTCACATGACCTTGATTATCAATTCTGAAACTGGTAAGAAGTTATCTAAACGTGATACTAATACTCTTCAGTTTATCGAAGACTACCGTAAAAAAGGCTATTTACCAGAAGCGGTCTTTAACTTTATCGCCCTTCTTGGTTGGAACCCAGGTGGAGAAGATGAAATCTTCTCTCGTGAAGAACTCATTAAATTTTTCGATGAAAATCGCCTCAGCAAGTCTCCAGCAGCCTTTGACCAGAAAAAACTAGACTGGATGAGCAATGACTATATCAAGAATGCAGACCTAGAAACTATCTTTGAAATGGCAAAACCATTCTTAGAGGAAGCAGGACGTTTAACTGACAAGGCTGAAAAACTAGTTGAGCTCTATAAGCCACAAATGAAATCAGTAGATGAAATTATTCCATTGACAGATCTCTTCTTCTCAGATTTCCCAGAATTGACAGAAGCAGAGCGCGAAGTCATGGCTGGTGAAACAGTCCCAACAGTTCTTGAAGCCTTCAAAGCAAAACTTGAAGCGATGACAGATGATGAATTTGTAACAGAGAATATCTTCCCACAAATCAAAGCTGTTCAAAAAGAAACAGGTATTAAAGGGAAAAATCTTTTCATGCCTATTCGTATTGCTGTTTCAGGTGAAATGCATGGACCAGAATTGCCAGATACAATTTTCTTGCTTGGACGTAAAAAATCAATCCAGCATATCGAAAATATGTTAAAGGAAATCTCTAAGTAAGAAAGGTACAATAATGGACATCTGGGAAAAGATGTATGAAGAAGCACAGAAGCTATACAATCCACATGAAGTATCAGACTTTGTTTATGCTAATCATGTTGTAGCTGCAGTAGAAGCAGAAGATGGACAAATATTTACAGGATTCTGTATGGAGGGAACCTGTGGTGTGTTCCATCTCTGCGCAGAACGGGCGGCACTCTTTAATATGTACCAATTTTCAGGACAAACTAAGGTTAAGAAAGTATTAGCCTTTCGAGATAAAGCACCTTATGGTGGAAGTTCAGGAATGCCCTGTGGAGCTTGCAGAGAATTCCTTTTAG
Organism: Streptococcus mitis; assembly: GCF_965111725.1. Lineage (GTDB taxonomy): Bacteria > Bacillota > Bacilli > Lactobacillales > Streptococcaceae > Streptococcus > Streptococcus mitis_DV. The sequence continues at coordinate 178,777 of NZ_OZ217341.1, forward strand.
AGTTGAACGCTGAAAATAAAGATGCAGAAGTCATGATGGACTATGATATAAGAAAAACAGTTAAAGTCGCAGAACTAATGCCCTATTGGTGGGGAGAAGAACGTGCTTCTAAGTTTAATAATCAATAGGAGAGTCAGTACAATTCTGGCTCTTTTTACTATAATTTGAAAAACTGTACTTGAAAAGAATTGAAAATTTGAAAAAATTAAAAAAAGTTTAAAAAAGGTGTTGACAAAGTTTGAAAAGTCGGTATAATAGTAAGAGTTGAAAATAACAACTCTGGTCCGTTGGTCAAGGGGTTAAGACACCGCCTTTTCACGGCGGTAACACGGGTTCGAATCCCGTACGGACTATGGTATGTTGCAGTTGGAACACTTGATGAAAAAAGTTTTAAAAAAGTTTCAAAAAAGTGTTGACAAGCGAAAGTGGCTGTGATATACTAATATAGTTGTCGCTTGAGAGAAGCGAGTGACAAAGACCTTTGAAAACTGAACAAGACGAACCAATGTGCAGGGCACTACAACTACGGTTGTAGTACTGAACAATGAAAAAAACAATAAATCTGTCAGTGACAGAAATGAGTGAGAACTCAAACTTTTTAATGAGAGTTTGATCCTGGCTCAGGACGAACGCTGGCGGCGTGCCTAATACATGCAAGTAGAACGCTGAAGGAGGAGCTTGCTCTTCTGGATGAGTTGCGAACGGGTGAGTAACGCGTAGGTAACCTGCCTGGTAGCGGGGGATAACTATTGGAAACGATAGCTAATACCGCATAAGAGTAGATGTTGCATGACATTTGCTTAAAAGGTGCAAATGCATCACTACCAGATGGACCTGCGTTGTATTAGCTAGTTGGTGGGGTAACGGCTCACCAAGGCGACGATACATAGCCGACCTGAGAGGGTGATCGGCCACACTGGGACTGAGACACGGCCCAGACTCCTACGGGAGGCAGCAGTAGGGAATCTTCGGCAATGGACGGAAGTCTGACCGAGCAACGCCGCGTGAGTGAAGAAGGTTTTCGGATCGTAAAGCTCTGTTGTAAGAGAAGAACGAGTGTGAGAGTGGAAAGTTCACACTGTGACGGTATCTTACCAGAAAGGGACGGCTAACTACGTGCCAGCAGCCGCGGTAATACGTAGGTCCCGAGCGTTGTCCGGATTTATTGGGCGTAAAGCGAGCGCAGGCGGTTAGATAAGTCTGAAGTTAAAGGCTGTGGCTTAACCATAGTACGCTTTGGAAACTGTTTAACTTGAGTGCAAGAGGGGAGAGTGGAATTCCATGTGTAGCGGTGAAATGCGTAGATATATGGAGGAACACCGGTGGCGAAAGCGGCTCTCTGGCTTGTAACTGACGCTGAGGCTCGAAAGCGTGGGGAGCAAACAGGATTAGATACCCTGGTAGTCCACGCCGTAAACGATGAGTGCTAGGTGTTAGACCCTTTCCGGGGTTTAGTGCCGTAGCTAACGCATTAAGCACTCCGCCTGGGGAGTACGACCGCAAGGTTGAAACTCAAAGGAATTGACGGGGGCCCGCACAAGCGGTGGAGCATGTGGTTTAATTCGAAGCAACGCGAAGAACCTTACCAGGTCTTGACATCCCTCTGACCACTCTAGAGATAGAGTTTTCCTTCGGGACAGAGGTGACAGGTGGTGCATGGTTGTCGTCAGCTCGTGTCGTGAGATGTTGGGTTAAGTCCCGCAACGAGCGCAACCCCTATTGTTAGTTGCCATCATTCAGTTGGGCACTCTAGCGAGACTGCCGGTAATAAACCGGAGGAAGGTGGGGATGACGTCAAATCATCATGCCCCTTATGACCTGGGCTACACACGTGCTACAATGGCTGGTACAACGAGTCGCAAGCCGGTGACGGCAAGCTAATCTCTTAAAGCCAGTCTCAGTTCGGATTGTAGGCTGCAACTCGCCTACATGAAGTCGGAATCGCTAGTAATCGCGGATCAGCACGCCGCGGTGAATACGTTCCCGGGCCTTGTACACACCGCCCGTCACACCACGAGAGTTTGTAACACCCGAAGTCGGTGAGGTAACCGTAAGGAGCCAGCCGCCTAAGGTGGGATAGATGATTGGGGTGAAGTCGTAACAAGGTAGCCGTATCGGAAGGTGCGGCTGGATCACCTCCTTTCTAAGGATAAGGAACTGCGCATTGGTCTTGTTTAGTCTTGAGAGGTCTTGTGGGGCCTTAGCTCAGCTGGGAGAGCGCCTGCTTTGCACGCAGGAGGTCAGCGGTTCGATCCCGCTAGGCTCCATTGGTGAGAGATCACCAAGTAATGCACATTGAAAATTGAATATCTATATCAAATAGTAACAAGAAAATAAACCGAAAACGCTGTAGTATTAATAAGAGTTTATGACTGAAAGGTCAGAAAAATAAGGTTAAGTTAATAAGGGCGCACGGTGGATGCCTTGGCACTAGGAGCCGAAGAAGGACGTGACAAACGACGATATGCCTTGGGTAGCTGTAAGTAAGCGATGATCCAGGGATTTCCGAATGGGGGAACCCAACAGGTACTACCTGTTACCCACATCTGTTAAGGATGTGAGGAGGAAGACGCAGTGAACTGAAACATCTAAGTAGCTGCAGGAAGAGAAAGCAAAAGCGATTGCCTTAGTAGCGGCGAGCGAAACGGCAGGAGGGCAAACCGAAGAGTTTACTCTTCGGGGTTGTAGGACTGCGATATGGACTCAAAGATTATAGAAGAATGATTTGGGAAGATCAGCCAAAGAGAGTAATAGCCTCGTATTTAAAATAGTCTTTGTACCTAGCAGTATCCTGAGTACGGCGGGACACGTGAAATCCCGTCGGAATCTGGGAGGACCATCTCCCAACCCTAAATACTCCCTAGTGACCGATAGTGAACCAGTACCGTGAGGGAAAGGTGAAAAGCACCCCGGGAGGGGAGTGAAATAGAACCTGAAACCGTGTGCCTACAACAAGTTCGAGCCCGTTAATGGGTGAGAGCGTGCCTTTTGTAGAATGAACCGGCGAGTTACGTTATGATGCGAGGTTAAGTTGAAGAGACGGAGCCGTAGGGAAACCGAGTCTGAACAGGGCGAATTAGTATCATGACGTAGACCCGAAACCATGTGACCTACCCATGAGCAGGTTGAAGGTGCGGTAAGACGCACTGGAGGACCGAACCAGGGCACGTTGAAAAGTGCTTGGATGACTTGTGGGTAGCGGAGAAATTCCAAACGAACTTGGAGATAGCTGGTTCTCTCCGAAATAGCTTTAGGGCTAGCGTCGACATTAGAGATTCTTGGAGGTAGAGCACTGTTTGGGTGAGGGGTCCATCCCGGATTACCAATCTCAGATAAACTCCGAATGCCAATGAATTATGGTCGGCAGTCAGACTGCGAGTGCTAAGATCCGTAGTCGAAAGGGAAACAGCCCAGACCACCAGCTAAGGTCCCAAAATAATTGTTAAGTGGAAAAGGATGTGGGGTTGCACAGACAACTAGGATGTTAGCTTAGAAGCAGCTATTCATTCAAAGAGTGCGTAATAGCTCACTAGTCGAGTGACCCTGCGCCGAAAATGTACCGGGGCTAAAACAATTTACCGAAGCTGTGGATACCTTTATAGGTATGGTAGGAGAGCGTTCTATGTGTGATGAAGGTGTACCGTGAGGAGCGCTGGAACGCATAGAAGTGAGAATGCCGGTATGAGTAGCGAAAGACAGGTGAGAATCCTGTCCACCGTAAGAC